>NZ_JBFULB010000138.1:0-9999 GCF_056400545.1 Stenotrophomonas sp. P5_A8
GCCGGGGGACATTTGCGCCAGGRGCCTAGCGGCCGCTACGGGGCCCTCACGCGCGCGACAAACCCGAGCGGAGACAGCACTAGATCCAAGACGGCGTCCGACTACCCAGCCACACGTATCGCTGTCTGCGACGCGCCTTCAAGGAGGCGCGCCCCAAACTGGAAGAAACACCCTGTTACAAGCGCCACCGAGGAAAGACCCGACAGGCGGGTCCGAAGTGCTCCTATGGTCCCGGCATTCAGCTTCCGTCTAGAATCGGCCACCCGGACAGGGTGTCCGGAAACAGGGGGAAGGATGCGCAAGTCAGGCTGGATGGCATTGATCGTGTGTGGCGCGCTGGCGGGGCAGGCCGGTGCAGTGGACCTGGACCGATATCTCAAGCGCGATGACTTCGCCGATATCAAGATTTCGCCCAATGGCGACTACTTCGCCGCCACCGTGCCGATGGAAGACCGCACCGCGCTGGCGATCCTGCGCCGGTCGGACAGCAAGGTCGTCGGCACCTTCGTGCCGCCGGCCAAGAACCACGCCAACGACTTCGACTGGGTCAACGGCAATCGCGTGCTGATCGGGCTGGCCGAGAAGATCGGCGCGCTGGACATGCCACGACCCACCGGCGAGTTGTTTGCGATCAACGCCGATGGCGGGCGCGGCGAACTGCTGGTGGGCTACCGCGTGGAAGGCAACGGCCCCGGCACCCGCATCCAGCCCAAGAAGGTAGAGGCCGTGGCGGCGTTCCTGTTCGACGACCTCCCGCAGGATGACCGCAACGTGCTGGTCTCGATCTGGCCCTTCAGCAACGAGCCCTTCACCCGCGTGGACAAGCTGGACGTACAGAGCGGTCGCCGCCAGACGGTGGCGCTGTCGCCGGTACGTCGTGCCGAATTCGTCAGCGACGCCAACGGCCAGGTCCGCTTCGCCCATGGTGCCGGCACCGACAACGTCAACAAGCTCTATTACCGCGAAGGCGGGGGCGACACCTGGAAGCTGGTCAACGATGAGGCGGTCAATGGCCGCATCGAGCAGGCGATCGGCTTCTCCGCCGACGGCAAGCTGGCCTACTTCACCTCCGAGCAGGCCAACGGCCCCACCGCGATCATCGCCTGGGATCCGGCGACCGGCGCGCGGACGCCCGTGCTGCGCGATCCCAAGGTCGATCCCAGCCGCATCATCCGTCGCCCCGGTACCGCCATCCCGGTCGGCGCGCTGTTCCTGGGCGACACGCCGCACACCCGCTTCTTCGATGAGACCTCCGCCGATGCACGGCTGTACCGCAGCCTGGAAGCGGCCTTCGGTGGCGATGCGGTCTTCATCACCTCCAGCACCCGGGACGGCAAGCAGCTGATGATCGAAGCGTGGTCGGGGCGGAATCCCGGCGACTTCTACATCTTCAACAACGAAACCAAGAAAGCCGATCACGTGATCAGCCGCAGCAGCTGGGTGGACCCGGCCAAGGCCGCCACCGTGCTGCCGGTGGCGGTCAAAGCCCGCGACGGACTGGACCTGAGCGGGTTCCTGACCGTCCCGGCTGGTCGTGCCGGCGGCAAACTGCCGATGGTGGTCATTCCGCACGGCGGCCCGTTCGGGATCTTCGACGACGGCAGCTACACCACCGAAACCCAGCTCCTGGCGGCGGCCGGTTATGCCGTGCTGCAGGTCAACTTCCGTGGCTCGGGCAACTATGGCCGCGCCTTCCAGGCCGCCGGTGCGAAGCAGTGGGGCGGGACGATGCAGGATGATCTGACCGACGCCACCCGTTGGGCCATTGCGCAGGGCCACGCCGATCCCGCGCGGATCTGCATCTACGGTGCCAGCTATGGCGCGTATGCCGCCCTGATGGGCGCGGCCAGGGAGGCCTCGCTGTACAAGTGCGCGGCCGGTTATGTCGGTGTCTACGACCTGCCCATGATGTTCACCCGTGGCGATACACAGGAAAGAAAGTCCGGTGAAACCTTCCTGAAGGATTGGTTGGGTGATCCGCAGACGCTGGCGGCAGTGTCGCCGGTCAACCTGGCTGCGCAGATCAACGTCCCGGTGTTCCTGGCTGCGGGCGGTGAAGACCAACGCGCCCCGATCTTGCACACCAAGCGCATGGAAGAGGCGCTGAAGAAGGCCGGCGTGCCGGTGGAGTCGCTGTACTACGCCACCGAAGGCCACGGCTTCTACACCGATCCGCATCGCCGCGAGTACTACAGCAAGCTGCTGGCGTTCCTGTCGCGCAGCCTCGGCGGGGAAACCGCCAACGCAGCGGCCGCCGCACAGCCCTGATCAGCGCTGCAGCGTGGAAACGAGAACGGCACCGCGAGGTGCCGTTCTGGTTTGGGCATGGGGCGGTCGCGCCTTATTTCACCCCGTGCATCATCTTCTTCAGCAGCGGCGAGCAGGCCAGCGCGACGGCCGCACAGCCCAGGCCGATCCACATCAGCAGCCAGAACAGGTGCGCGTAACTGGCCGCGGCGCTGGCGATGTTCATCGTCTGGCCCTCCGGCACTTCGATCGCGGCGAGCTTGCCGAACAGCGCGGCCAGCGTTTCGGAGAAGGCGGTGGCCAGGAACCAGGTGCCCATCATCAGGCTGACCACACGCGGCGCGGCCAGCTGGGTGACCGCCGACAGGCCCACCGGTGACAGGCACATTTCGCCGATCTCCAGGATCAGGTAGGCCAGCACCAGCCACCACACGCTGGCCATCTGCCCGGTCGCGCCCACCTGCTGGGCGGCCAGTGCCAGCGGCACGAACGACAACGCGGCAAAGATCAGTCCGATCGAAGACTTGACCGGCTTGGACGGGTCCAGGCGACGGCGGTCCAGCCACGCCCACAGCATCGCAAACAGCGGGGCGAGGACCACCAGGAACAGGCCACCCAGATAGGTCAGCGAGCCGGCGGTCTGCGGGATCACCAGGCAGTCGCGGATCAGCATCACCAGCATCAGCGCGACGATGACGATGAACAGGTTGCGCGGCGCGGTCGAGCCGGGGCTGCGCTCGGACAGCCGTGCGGCCACCACGAAGCCCAGCGGCGCCAGCAGCAGCGAGGCGATCGACCACGGCAACGGGGTGCCGCTCTGGATCACCAGCGACGGCACCAGATCCTTGGTCAGCAGGCGATCGGTGAAGGTCACCCACGACCCGTAGGTCTGCTCGTACAGGGTAAAGAACACCAGGGCCATGAAGATCAGCGCCATGAGCGCGATCATCTGCTGGCGCTGCACCGGCGTGCAGCGGGTGCCGGTGAACCAGGCGAACCAGACCAGCACGCCGCCGAGCACGACGATCATCAGCATCAGCGCCAGACTGATTTCACCGCCGAGCGCGAACGCGCCGTTGGCGGCGGCCCACATCAAGGCCGCGACGGGGATCACGCCGAGCACCGCCAGCGCGTAGATCAGCCACTCGCGGCGGATGCCCAGCACGCGCTGGCGCAGCGCCGGCACATCGGTCGGTTCGGCGTGGCCTTGCAGGTACTTCTGGCCCCACAGGAACATGCACAGGCCGATCACCATGCCGATGCCGGCCGCACCGAAGCCGTACTTCCAGCCATAGGCTTCGCCGAGGAAACCGCACACCAGCGAGGCGAACAGCGCGCCCAGGTTGATGCCGGCATAGAACAGGGAGAAGCCGGAGTCGCGGCGTGGATCGTTTTCCGGATACAGCTTGCCAACGATGGTGGAGATGTTGGGCTTGAGGAACCCCACGCCCATGATGATCAGCGCCAGCGAGAGGTAGGTGATGCCCAGCGCGGCGTCATCGCGCACGATCTGCCCGTCGATGCGGGTCGCCGCGTGGCCTTCGAAGGCCATGCCCATATGCCCCAGCACCAGCAGCACGCCGCCGAACACCACCGCCTTGCGCATGCCCAGCCAGCGGTCGGCGAGCAGGCCACCGAACACCGGGATGCAGTACACCAGGCCACCGTAGGCACCGAGCAGATCCAGCCCGGCCTTGTCGCCGAACAGGTGGTACTTGGTGAGATACAGCAGCAGCAGCGCCTTCATGCCGTAGAACGAGAACCGCTCCCACATCTCGGTGAAGAAGCAGACGTAAACGCCCTTGGGGTGGCCGAGGAAATCGTCGGTGGCAGTGGAGGTTGCGGAGGCGGGCAGGGCGGCTGCGGTCATCGAGGGATAGGGCGCGGCGGACAAGGAGGCGAGTATAGGCCCGGGGCGAAGGGCCAGCCGTGCCGCGTCTGGCCGCTCCGCCGTCGTGGTGTCGGCCGCTCCGCTGTCGTAGTGCCGGCCGCTACGCTCTAGTAGTGCCGGCCGCTGGCCGGCAGCCTCACCATCCCGGCATCGCGCGCTTACAGATAACGAAGCCAGGCCAGGTCCCGCCGCCGCGCCTTGAACCGCGCGAACGCTCTGGTCGGCCAATACAGCGCCAGGGCCAGCACCGCGGTGATCACCCACAGGCTGGCCACGTGGTCCACGGCGAAGTACGCCCCGTGGGTGTGCCCCCAGCGTGCTTCGGCCAGCACGTACAGCAGCTTCAGCACGTACAGGTGCAGCAGGTAGAAGAACATCGGTGCCGCGCCGATGTCGGCCAGCGGTGCCAGCGCCCGGGCCACGCGCGGCTGCTCGTACAGGCGCAGCACCAGCAGGCCGATGCCCAGGGTCAGCAGCAGGAACAGCAGCGAGGGCGGGTACTTGGTGACGTTGAAGAAGCTCATCAGCGTGCTGCCCGGGGTGGCGAAGGACTGCCACGGGCTGTCGCCGTAGAGGTCCACCGCCCGCAGCAGCACGAAGCCCAGCAATGCACCGGCGCCGGCCATCCACAGGCGGCGCTGGCGCAGCAGGGGATCGCCGCCGCGCGCGAACCATGGGCCGATCACCCAGCCCAGCGCAATGACGCCGATCCACGGCAGCACCGGGTAGGAGGTGCGCAGGCGCAGCCCATCGGTCACGGCGATCCAGTCGCGCTGGTGCAGCACCTTCCACAGCACGGCCAGCGCCCCGTCGCCCTGCACGCGGACGCCATCGAGCAGGTTGTGCCCGGCGATCACGGCCAGCGCCAACACCGCCAGCGCCCCGCGGGGCAGCCACAGCAGCCCGGCCAGCGCGATCATGCTGATGCCGATCGCCCAGATCACCTGCAGGTACATCACGCTGGGCGGGAACTGCAGCGTCCACGCGACATTGACCACCAGCAGCTCCAGCACCACCAGGAACAGGCCGCGCTTGAGCAGGAAGGCCGACGCGGCCCGACGCCCATCCGGCTTGCCACTGGCGTACAACCAGGCCGACAGGCCGGTCAGCAGCACGAACACCGGCGCACACAGATGTGCCAGCAGCCGGCTGACGAACAGCGCGGGCTCGACCTGGTCAATCACCATCGGGTCGCCCACCTGCTGGTGCATATGGAAGGTTTCGCGTACGTGGTCGAGCAGCATCAGCACGATCACGGTGCCGCGCAGCTGGTCGATGGAGGTCAGGCGGGAGGGGGAGGAATACGTCACAGCGGCGCCGGGTGCTCGGTGCGATAGGATATAACATTACTAAATGGATGGGCCCGGCCTTGAACGTTGCCGAGTCCGGCGGGTCGCGGCTGCGGCGGCACGCGAAGGTCAACAGGGGCCTTGATCGGGTGGTGCAGGGTTGCCGGCCAGCGGCCGGCACTACTGGACTTGCCTGTACATGAACGCTAGCGTGGCAGGGATTTTTTGCCAGCAGGGGCTTCCATGAACAACGACGCTGCGCCACGCCAGCTCACTTTCCGCGCGGTGGTGCTTGCCATCGTGCTGGCAGTGATTCTGTCGGCCGCCAACGCCTACCTGGGTCTGTTCGCAGGCCTGACCATCGCCACCGCGATTCCCGCCGCCGTCATCTCCATGGGCGTGCTGCGCCTGCTTGGCGGTGGCACCATCCTTGAAAACAACATCGTCCAGACCGGCGCCTCGGCCGGCTCGTCGATCGCCGCCGGCGTCATCTTCACCATCCCCGCGCTGGTGATCATGGGCTACTGGCCGGACTTCAAGTACTGGTGGGTGCTGGGCATCGCCGGTCTGGGTGGCCTGCTGGGCGTGCTGTTCTCGGTGCCGCTGCGTCGTTCGATGATCGTMGAAGATCCGCTGCCGTTCCCGGAAGGCAAAGCCGCCGCCGAGGTGCTCAAGGCCGGTGAAAATCCGGGCCCGGGGCTGAAGATCCTGGCCGTGTCGGCGGTGATCGGCGCCTTCGTGAAGCTGGCCGCCGAAAGCGGCCTGCGCCTGATCCCGGATGCCTGGGCCACCTCGGCCTACGTGGGCAGCTCGAAGATCACCGCCTTCATCGGCACCAACCTGTCCCCGGCACTGCTGGGCGTGGGCTACATCGTCGGCCTGAACGTCGGCATCGTGGTGGTGTCCGGCTCGATCCTGACCTGGCATATCGCCATTCCGCTGTACCAGGCGTTCTTCATGAACACCGATCCGGCGCTGGCCGCGTCGATCGCCACGGCCACCTCCACCGAGGCGGCGTTCGCCATCTGGGGCGCGAAGATGCGTTACCTGGGTGTGGGCGCGATGCTGATCGGCGGCGTCTGGACGCTGATTTCGCTGCGCAAGTCGCTGCTCAACGGCGTCAAGAGTGGGTTTGCCGCGGCCCGCAAGAGCGGTGGCCCGGCACTGGCGCACACCGAGCGCGACCTGCCGATGAAGTGGATGMTGGTGGCCCTGGTCGTGTTCACCCTGCCGCTGCTGGCGCTGTACCAGGCCATCGTGGGCCAGTGGCATGTGTCGATCCCGATGACCCTCATCATGATCGTGGCCGGCTTCCTGTTCGTGTCGGTGTCGGCCTACCTGGCCGGCCTGATCGGCTCCTCCAACAACCCGGTCTCGGGCATCACCATCTCCACCATCCTGTTCGCCTCGGCGGTGCTGGTGCTGCTGCTCGGCAAGGACGGCCTGACCCCGGTCGGCGTCGGCGGCGCACCGCTGGGTGCGGTGGCCGCGATCATGATCGGTGCGGTGGTGTGCTGTGCGGCCGCGGTCGGCGGTGACAACCTGCAGGACCTCAAGGCCGGTTACATCGTCGGCGCCACCCCGTGGAAGCAGCAGTTGATGCTGGGTATCGGGGCGTTCTCGTGCGCGCTGATCATGGCCCCGGTGCTGAACCTGCTGGCCACCGCCTACGGCATCGGCGTCAAGTCCGAGCTGCATCCCAACGCACTGGCCGCGCCGCAGGCCAACCTCATGGCCTCGGTGGCCAAGGGCCTGTTCGGTGGCGAACTGCCGTGGACCTTCATCGGCATCGGCGCGGTGGTCGGCGCGGCGATCATCGCCTTCGACAGCTGGCTGAAGTCCCGCAACGCCCGCTTCCGCGTGCCGGTGCTGGCCGCGGCGATCGGCATCTACCTGCCGCTGGAACTGATGGTGCCGATCTTCCTGGGCGGGCTGATCGCCTATCTGGTGGAGCGTTTCCACAAGATCCGTGGCGACGATGAAGAAGGCCGCGACCGCGTGCACAAGCCGGGCGTGCTGTTCGCCGCCGGCCTGATCACCGGTGAAGCCCTGATGGGTATCGCGATCGCAGTGCCGATCGTCATCAGCAGCCGCGCCGACGTGCTGGCGCTGCCGTTCCACCTGCCTGGCGCGCAGTGGATCGGTCTGGCCGTGCTGTTCCTGGTCGGCTGGTTGATCTATCGCACCGGCAAGCGGGCGGTCGGTTCGGTATAAAGAACCTCGACCGGTTTCAAGACAAACCCCGCTCCGGCGGGGTTTGTCGTTTCTGCGGCCCGCCCATCCCCCTGCATGACCGATGGCCTTTGCATGGGCGGCCCCTGCGGCCCTAACATCGGCGTTTTGCCGTTCCGCGGAGACCCCGATGAAACTTCGTTACGCCCTGCTGCCGTTGTGCCTGCTGACCGCGATGCCTTCGCTGGCGGCCACGCGTGGCCTGGATGTGCGCGACATGATCGCGCTGGATCGGGTCTCCAGCCCGTTGCTCACCGCCGACGGCGGCAACGTCATCTTCGCCAAGCGCGTGGTCGGCAGCGACAGCAAGGCCAGCACCGGCCTGTTCATCCGCAACCTGCGCACCCGCGACCTGGCCCCGCCCAAGCCGCTCACCCCGGCTGGCTGGAACGTCAACTCGGCGGCACTGTCGGCCGACGGCGGCACCGTGTACTTCCTCAGCGCCAAGGGCGGCAGCCAGCAGCTGTATTCGCAGCCGATCGCCGGCGGCACCCCGCGCCAGTTGACCGACTTCCCGGTGGACGTGGACAGCTTCCACGTGTCCCCGCAGGGCGACCGTGTGGTCTTCAGCAGCGGCGTGTTCCAGGCGTGCGGCTCGGACCTGGCCTGCACCACCAGGAAGCTGGACGCGCACAAGGCGCGCAAGAACACCGGTGAAGTCTTCGACACTCTGTTCGTGCGCCACTGGGACACCTGGGCCGATGGCCGCCGCAACACCCTGTTCGTGGCGCCGTTGCCGGCGTCCAAGGCGGCGGCGGTGAAGGGGGCCTCGGCGATCAGCGCTACCCTCGACGGCGATGCCCCGTCCAAGCCGTTCGGCGGCAACGACGACTTCGCCTGGGCGCCGGACGGCAAGAGCGTGGTCGCCTCCATCCGCGTGGCGGGCAAGCAGGAGCCGTGGTCGACCAACTTCGACCTGTACCGGCTCGACGTGGACGGCAAGCAGGCCCCGGTCAACCTGACCGCGTCCAACCCGGCCTGGGATGCCGGCCCGGTGTTCAGCGCGGACGGCAAGACCCTGTACTACCGCGCGATGAAGCGCCCGGGCTTCGAAGCGGACCGCTTCGGGGTGATGGCGCTGGACCTGGCCTCGGGCAAGACCCGCGAGATCGCCCCGAAGTGGGACCGCTCGGCCGGTGAAATCGTGCTGGCCGCCGACGGCAACAGTTTCTACACCGGTGCCGACGACCTGGGCGAACACCGCCTGTTCAACATCGACATCGCCACCGGCAAGGCCACGGTCGTCGCCGAAGGCGGCAGCATCGGTTCGCCGGTGATCGCCGGCAGCACCCTGGCGTACACGAAGAACAGCCTCAAGAGCGGCGACCAGATCCTGGTGGCCGCCGCCGATGGCAGCAGCCCGCGCGAGATCACCCCGAGCGCCGCGCAGATGCTGCCCGACGTGGCCTTCGGCGACTACGAGCAGTTCCAGTTCAAGGGCTGGAACAACGACACCGTGCACGGCTACGTGGTCAAGCCTTACAACTACCAGGAAGGCAAGACCTACCCGGTGGCGTTCCTGATTCACGGCGGCCCGCAGGGCAGCTTCGGCAATGGCTGGAGCTACCGCTGGAACCCGCAGACCTATGCCGGTCAGGGCTACGCGGTGGTGATGATCGACTTCCACGGGTCTACCGGCTACGGCCAGGAATTCACCGATGCGATCAGCCAGCATTGGGGCGACCGCCCGCTGGAAGACCTGCAGAAGGGCTGGACCGCGGCGCAGAAGCAGTACCCGTTCCTCAACGGTGACAAGGCCTGCGCGCTGGGCGCCAGCTACGGCGGCTTCATGATCAACTGGATCGCCGGCAACTGGAACGAGCCGTGGAAGTGCCTGGTCAACCATGACGGCGTGTTCGACCAGCGCATGATGGGCTACGCCACCGAAGAGCTGTGGTTCACCGAGTGGGAGCAGGGCGGTACGCCGTTCCAGAAGGCGGCCAACTTCGAGAAGTTCAACCCGGTCAACCACGTGGCCAACTGGAAAAAGCCGATCCTGGTCATCCATGGCCAGCTCGACTTCCGCATTCCGGTCGAGCAGGGCCTGGCCGCGTTCACCGCCGCCCAGCGCCAGGGCATCGAATCCAAGTTCCTGTACTTCCCCGATGAAAACCACTGGGTGCTCAAGCCGCAGAACAGCGTGCAGTGGCATGACACCGTCAACGGCTGGTTGAAGCAGCACATCGGCGAATAAGCCGGATGGACGCGCCGCCCCTTGGGGCGGCGCTTCTTCATGGCACCGGGTGTGGTTGGCCGTGGTATCAGCGGTGATCGGCTGCGGTGTAACTGGTGATCGGCGGCGGTGTATCCGGCCATCGTCGTCGGTGTAACCGGTAGAGC
>NZ_JBFULB010000139.1:0-16441 GCF_056400545.1 Stenotrophomonas sp. P5_A8
GCCTGACCCCATCGGTGGTCTGTGGGACAATGGGCCGCCCGCAGCTCCGCGGGAGCCTCCCGACTCCGACAGAACCATGACGCAGCCTACCCGCCGCCAGTTGGCCAACGCCATCCGCTTCCTTGCCGCTGATGCGGTCGAAACCGCCAAGTCCGGGCATCCCGGCATGCCGATGGGCATGGCCGATATCGCCGAGGTCCTCTGGAACGACTATCTCCGTCACAACCCGAAGAATCCGCAGTGGTTCAACCGCGATCGCTTCGTGTTGTCCAACGGCCATGGCTCGATGCTGCAGTACGCGCTGCTGCACCTGAGCGGCTACGACCTGCCGATCGAACAGCTCAAGCAGTTCCGTCAGCTCGGCAGCAAGACCGCCGGCCATCCGGAACACCATGAGACCCCCGGGGTGGAAACCACCACCGGTCCGCTCGGCCAGGGCCTGGCCAACGCGGTCGGCTTCGCGCTGGCGGAAAAGCTGCTGGCACAGCGCTACAACCGCCCCGAGCACGAGATCGTCGATCACCGCACGTGGGTGTTCCTGGGCGATGGCTGCCTGATGGAAGGCATCTCGCATGAAGTGGCGTCGCTGGCCGGCACCTGGGGCCTGGGCAAGCTGGTCTGCTTCTGGGACGACAACCACATCTCCATCGACGGCAACACCGCCGGCTGGTTCACCGACAACACCCCCGAGCGTTTCGAAGCCTATGGCTGGAACGTGGTGCGCGGCGTCGATGGCCACGATCCGGACAGCATCAAGGCTGCCATCGACGGTGCCCTGTCGCAGTTCGACAAGCCGACCCTGATCTGCTGCCGCACCACGATTGGTTTTGGCTCGCCGAACAAGGCCGGCAAGGAATCCAGCCACGGCGCCCCGCTGGGCAAGGACGAGCTGGCCGAAACCCGCAAGGCGCTGGACTGGCCGTACGGTCCGTTCGAGATTCCCGAAGAAATCTACGCGGGCTGGCGTGCCGGCGGTACCGGCACCCTGCGCCAGGCCGAGTGGGAGCAGCAGTTCGACAAGTACGCCAAGCAGTTCCCGGCCGAGGCTGAAGAACTGACCCGTCGTTCGCACGGTGAGCTGCCGGCCGACTTCATCGCCAAGGCCGACGCCTACATCGCCCAGGTCCAGGCCGACGGCCAGACCATTGCCTCGCGCAAGGCCTCGCAGCTGGCGATCGAAGCGTTCGCCCCGCTGTTGCCGGAACTGATCGGCGGCTCGGCCGATCTGGCCCACTCCAACCTGACCTTGTGGAAGGCCAGCAAGTCGGTGGCCACCGATGACCCGAACGCCAACTATGTGTACTACGGCGTGCGCGAGTTCGGTATGACCGCCATCGCCAATGGCCTGGCGCTGCACGGTGGGTTCATTCCCTTCGATGCCACCTTCCTGGTGTTCAGCGATTACGCCCGCAACGGCGTGCGCATGAGCGCGCTGATTCCTGCGCACGCGATCCACGTCTACACCCACGATTCGATCGGCCTGGGCGAAGACGGCCCGACCCACCAGCCGGTGGAGCACCTGGCCTCGCTGCGCTACATCCCCAACAACGATGTGTGGCGTCCGTGCGATGCGGTCGAGTCGGCGGTCAGCTGGAAGGCCGCGATCACCCGCACCGACGGCCCGAGCTGCCTGGTATTCAGTCGCCAGAATCTGCCGCACCAGCCGCGCAGCACCGAGCAGGTTGCCCAGATCGCGCGCGGTGGTTACGTGCTGGCCGATGCCGAAGGCGGCGTGCCGGACGTGATCCTGATCGGCACCGGTTCGGAAGTGGGCCTGGCCGTGGCCGCCAAGGCCGAGCTGGATGCGGCCGGGATCAAGACCCGCGTGGTGTCCATGCCGTCGACCGACGTGTTCGAGCGCCAGGACGCGGCGTACCGTGAGTCGGTGCTGCCCAACGCCGTGCGCAAGCGCGTGGCCGTGGAAGCCGGCGTCACCGGTTTCTGGCGCCAGTACGTGGGCCTGGACGGTGCGGTGGTCGGTATCGACACCTTCGGTGCCTCGGCCCCGGCCGAAGCGCTTTACAAGCACTTCAACATCACCACCGAGCACGTGGTGGCGGCGGCGAAGGCGCTTTGATGCACTGAGTGCCGTTGAGGTGGTTTGAAGCAGAAGGCCGGGGATTTCCCCGGCCTTCTGCGTTTGCGGGTGGAGCAGCCGAGCATGGCTCGGCTCTACCACCACCGTTCGTGCATCGCCTCCGGGTAGAGCCGAGCCACGCTCAGCTGCTCTACGCAATGCGCCGATCAGTGGGTAGAGCCGAGCCACGCTCGGCTGCTCTACGCAATGCGCCGCTCAGTGGGTAGAGCCGAGCCACGCTCGGCTGCTTTACGCAATGCGCCGATCAGTGGGTAGAGCCGAGCCACGCTCGGCTGCTCTACGCGCTGCGCCGATCAGCGGGTAGAGCCGAGCCATGCTCGGCTGCTCTACGCGCTGCGCCCCGCGCTCAGGCGACGGCCGTCCGCGCCAACGCCAACCGCACCAACCTGGCTTCGATCCGTTCGCCGAAACTTTTCGGCGCATCCAGTCCCATCCGCTGCAGGTACACCGCATCGCCATCGCCGGCCGGCTGGGTTACCGCCGCCAGCACCGTGCGCAGCTTGCTGCCACGCGTCTGCGTGTTCTGCTTCAGCCAGCCCAGCGCCTTGACCAGATGCTGCTCTACCTCGGTGAAATCGCTGCCCAGCGGATAATCGGGCAACAGGCCCGATTGGCGGAACGGTGACAGTGCGGCACTGACCGCTGCGGCGGTGTTGCGCCGTTGCCAGTGCTCCGGTGCAGTGAAGGCCGGATCCAGTTTCTTCGCGGCCTTGGCGGTCTGCAGCAACCCGGCCTGGAACGCTGCATCGGTGATCGCGGTCATGCCGACCACGCAGTCCTCGTCGGTGAGGTTGCGCAGGTCGGCGATGCCGTATTCGTTGATGTAGATGTCGCGCAGGTGGCGCGGGATGGTGGTGTGGCCGTAGTTCCAGCGCACGTTGGACTGCACCGTGCCCTTGTCCTCGCGCACCGCACGGAACATCAGCGCACTGCGTGCCTCGGGCAGGGCATGGGCCATCGCGACGAAGTTGTACTGGCCGCCCACGCCGGATACCACCCGCCCGTCTTCCAGTGCGTCCGACGCGGCCGCGCCCAAGGCGGTGGCGATCATGCAGGAGTTGAAGAAGCGCGCATGCCGGCGCTGCAGCCGCTCCAGGGTTTCATCGCCGCCGTAGAGCTGGTTGATCTCGCTGATCCGCCGCATGCCGATCGCGCGGCGTTCGTCGTCGGGCAACTCGCGCAACCACTGGTAGAACTCCGGCGAGCCCAGGTAGAACGCGCCATGCAGGTACTCGCCTTCGGCGGCGAGGGTGGCGTGGTCGATGGTCAGGGTGCTGCCGTTTTCGATGCGCTGCATCAGCGCCAGGTCGTCGTGCACCTTGCGCCGGATCACCCCGGTCTGCACCAGCCGGCGGAAGCCTTCGTTGAGCATTTCGCTGCAACCGTACAGGCCGATCTCAAACGGCTCCAGGCCACCGCATTCGAGCACGGTGGGGTGGCTGGACAACGTCGGGTCCAGTGCGTGCAGCACCTGCCGGTAGCGGGCGTTGTCGGTGTGCCGCAGCACCAGCGCGTGGCTGATCGCATCGGCCAGGGTGCCGATGCCGATCTGCAGCGTGCCACCGTCGCGCACCAGCGCGCTGGCGTACAGGCCGATGGCGTAGTCGCCGTCGCTGACCGGCTGGCGCGGCAGCCCGAACAGGTCGGGGTAGGGCGGCGGCGGGGTGATCACCAGGTCGAAGAAGGACACATCCACCGTCGCGGTGCCGGCCAGGTAGGGCAGCTGCGGATCGATCTCGGCGATCATCAGCGGACGCGGCAGCCCGCGCGCGACCATCGCATCCAGTGTGTCCTGAGTGATGTCGTTGTTGCACGACAGCGACAGCCGCCGGTCATCCGGGCGCACCGCCACCTTCTGCACGATCGCGTGCGGCGCGCGCTGGGCCACCGCGTCGGCGGCATGGGTGTAGTTGAGGCTGGTGTAGCTGCGCTGGGCCTGCGAGGAATTGAGCAGCGCGCCGGACTGCATGTAGAACTCCTCGACCTGCACATGCGCGGGCAGGCGGTCGCGGACCATCGCATCGGCATAGGCCAGTCGCGGGAAATCCGCGCCGAAATGGCGTTCGGCGAAGGGCGCCATGAAGCGCGCTTCCAGCCCACTGCCGCTGGCCTTGGGCGGGTTCAGCGACAGCGCGGTGTAGATCTGCAGCGGCCGCGAGGGATCGTTCTCCACCCGGGCATACAGGGCGTTGAGCAGGCGGTGCGGTTTGCCCAGCGCCAGCGGCGCGCCGATGCGCAACGGGCCCTCCACGCGCTGCAGCAGCCAGTCGATCGCAGCGTCGAGGTCGGTGAGGTGATCGGTCATCCAGCGGCATCCTGCAGGTATATGCGGGCCATTACAGCATTTCGGGCTTGAACAGACGGCGACGCGAGACTTCCGCGCCGGAGACCATGAACTGGCCCTCGCCCCGGTAGTGCACGGTGCGCGGCAGTTTCGGCACGCGCGCGACGTGGGCCTTGACGACTTCCCAGATGAACAGGCCGTGCCGCTTGATCTGGCTGCGATCGACCAGGCGGCACTCGAAGCTGGCGTGGCACTGGGCCAGCAACGGCGCCGCCACGTTGCTGGCCGCGACGGTGTCCAGGCCGAAGTGGTCGAACTTGTCGATCCTGGCGCCACTGCAGTTGCCGATCCCGGCCACCGTATCGAGCATCTCGGCGGTGGGCAGGTTGATGACGCATTCGCCACTGCGGCGGATCAGCTCGAAACTGCGGTTGCCGCTGGCGATCATCGTCGCCAGCCGCGAGGGCGTGAACGCCAAGACCATGTGCCAGCCCAGGGTCATGACGTTGCGTTGCCCCTTCCAGGCCGAGGTGACCAGCACGATCGGGCCGGGTTCGAGGAAGCGACGCACGTCCTCCACCGGGTAGTCGAATTTTCGGTAGCGTCGCATCGAAGCCTCCGTGGGGCGTGGCTCGATGCTGGCAGCGGAGGGATGAACCGGTTGTCGAAGGGGTTGACAGTCTTTTCGATTACGTGCGTAATCAGTTCGTCGATTACGGATGTAAATGATGAGCCAGATCAGCGAAGCCGAAGCCGTGGTGATGGATGTGCTGTGGGGCGAGCACCCGTTGGGTGCCGATGAGGTGGTGGCCGCGCTGGCCGGCCGCGGCTGGGCCGAGCCCACCATCAAGACCCTGCTCAACCGGCTGCTCACCAAGGGCGCGATCAGCGCCAGCCGCGATGGGCGCCGCTACCTCTATTCGCCGGTGCTGCAGCGCCAGGCATGGGTGGCCGAGCAGAGCAGCGGCCTGCTCGACAAGCTGTTCGACGGCCGCGTGGCGCCGCTGGTGGCGCACTTCAGCCAGCGTGGGCAACTGAGCCCGCAGGACATTGCCGACCTGAAGGCGCTCATCGAGGGACTGGACCATGACTGAGCTGCTCAACGCGCTGCTGCAGGCCAGCGTATGGCTGTCAATCGCGGTGCTGCTGTTGGCGGGGGTGCGGCCGCTGCTGCTGCAGCTGGGCGGGGCGGCGCTGGTCTATCGCAGTTGGTGGTGCGTGCCGGTACTGCTGTTGACGCTGCACCTGCCGTTGCCGGTGGCGCCGCTGGCCGATGCGCTGCCGGTGCTTGTCGCGGCCGCTGCGTGGACTGCTCCCATTGTCGCCCCGGCAACGCCCACCTGGCCGTGGCTGCTGCTGGTGGCGTGGGCCGTGGGCGCGCTGGGCATGGGGATGGCCAGTTGGCGCGCGCAACGCCGCTTCGAGCGCGCGCTGGGCACGCTGCAGCCGCGCGCGGACGGCAGTTGGCAGGCCAGCGCCGATCCGGGCCTGCCGGCGCTGGTGGGGCTGTGGGCACCGCGCATCGTGGTCGGCCCGCGTTTCGAAAAGGACTTCAGCACGGCCGAACAGGCGCTGATCCTGAAGCACGAGCGCAGCCATCGCCGCCACGGCGATCCATGGGCCAATGCCGTGCTGGTGCTGCTGCGCTGCATGTTCTGGTTCCATCCACTGCTGCCGTGGGCAGCACGCCGCTTCCTGCGCGACCAGGAACTGGCCTGCGATGCACGCACCCTCGATCCACAACCGGCCCAGCGCCGGATCTACGCCAACGCGCTGCTGAAGGCGCAGTTGGTCCACCCGGTTGCGCCGATGGCCTGCCACTGGCGCAGCCAACCGATCTTGAAGGAGCGTATTGCCATGTTGAAGGAACACAAGCGGAAGCCGTTGCCGTGGTTGAGCGGCCAGGTGTTGGTGGCGGGCATGAGCCTGGGTCTGGCGGCGGTGGCGTGGGCCAGCCAGGGCGGAACGACTTCCCCCTCGGCCGGTGCCGAGCCGGCTGACGCCGCAGCGCACGATGGCAAGGTTGCCGGTGTCGATGTGCAGGCCAAGGCCCGCAACATGACGCCACCGACGTATCCGCAGAGCGCGTTCGAACAGAACATTTCGGGGAAGGTGATGCTGCGTGTCGAGGTCGATGCCACTGGCAGGACCGGCGAGGTGCGCGTGCTCAGTTCCACCCCGGCCGGCGTGTTCGACGAGGCATCGATCGCCGCGGCCAGGCAATGGACCTTCGAGCCCGCGCTCAAGGACGGCAAGGCGGTGGCAACGGCGTTGAAGATCCCGATGACGTTCGAACTGAACGAGGCGGGCCCAGCGCAGTGAGGCAGGTGCTCACTGCGATGCTGCCGGTGTTGCTGATGGCCGGTTGCGCCGGMCATCAGCAGCTCAGTACGGTGKACACCCGTGCTGAGAATGTGGATCACCAGCGCCTGCGTACCGAGGGCAATGGTGGCTCCGGCCAGGTGCAGCCGTATCGGCTGCAGCCAAGTGAGGGCTACCGCATGCCGCAGTTGTACGCGGCCCAGGACCCGGTGGTCGGGACACGCGATCCACGCCGCGAGCTGGCGCCCACCGTGGTGTGCCTGCAGGTGGTGGTGGATGCCGAAGGCAGGGTAGAGCGCAGCGTGGCCCTGACCGATCGGCCCGAATGCGTGGCGGGCGCTGCGGCAGAGAATGCGCCGCTGCTGCAGGCGGCGCAGGAGGCGGTGGCGCACTGGCTGTTTTCACCGGCGGCGGTGTGTCACTACGCTGCCGGCGTGGTCCCGGGCAAACGCGGGGATTGCGAAGGCGCGGAGCGGATCGAGCCGGTGCCCGTGAGCCTGCTGTATGCCTTCACCTTTGAAATCGTGCACGGGCAGCACACGGTGCGCCGCCAGGGACGCTGATTACCGTGGTGGCGGCCGGTGACCGGCAACCGCACCAACCGATCATCGCCGGGTTGCCGGCCAGCGGCCGGCACTACGATCGGTGGGGGCCACCCTGCAGGTTCGCCTTCACCGACGGATGCATCAGCGCCGGCTCGGCCAACGTGGCATCGCGCGCCTGCCGGGTGGCGACGAACTCGGCTTCGCTGACGCCGTCATGCAGGTGGATGTTGCGCGCGCGCTGTTCGCCGACCGTGGTTTCGTTGGCGACCTCGCGACCGCCCGGGCCGTAGTCGTGACAGATGAACACGCGGGTGCCGTCGGGCAGGGCGAGCAGACGCTGGATCGAACGGTACAACTGCGCCGCGTCGCCACCGGGGAAGTCGCAGCGGGCGGTGCCGCCATCGGGCATGAACAGCGAGTCGCCGGTGAACAGTGCATCGCCGATGCGGTAGGCGACGCTGTCACTGGTGTGGCCGGGGACGGCGATCACCTCGGCATCGATGTCGCCAAGCGCAAAACGCTCGCCATCGGCGAACAGATGGTCGAACTGTGAGCCATCGGTGGGCACGTCCAGCGCATAGCGTGGCGCGAACGTCTTTTGCACCTGCACGATACCGTCACCCATGGCCAGCGTTGCCTGCGGCCACTGCTGCCTGAGCCAGCGGCCCGCGCTGACGTGGTCGGCATGGGCGTGGGTTTCCAGCAGCCAGCGCACCTGCAGGCCGCGCTCGCGCACGTGCGCAAGCAGCGGTTGCAAAGGCCCGGCACCGAGCGCGTCGGTATCCGGGTCGTAGTCCAGCACCGGGTCGATCACCGCCGCCTGCAGGGTCGCCGGATCGTGCACCACGTAGCTGAAGGTATGGCTGTCGGGGTGGAAGAAACTGGCGACGTGCAGTGACATGGTGATGGCCTCAGCGTTTGCCCAGGGTGGCGTTGAGCAGCACCGCCAGGCGTTCACCGGCCAGGCGCAGCTCCTGCTCCGCGATCGGGCGATAGGTCGCGGTGTATTCCGCACCCAGCGTACGCTTGGTCGGGTAAACGCCAGGTGCAATGGCGATACGGCAGCTCGCTTCGGCCCACTGCACGGCATCGGTGGCAATGTGGGAGCGCTTGCCCAGCGTTGGTGTGGGCAGGGCCATCAAACGCTGCAGATACTGGTCATCGTCCAGCTTCTGCTCGCTGAGCATGCCGCTGTCCCACAGCGAGTGCAGGTTGGTGCCGCGGTTGTTGTACTGCACCTGGAAGTCGTTGCCGCCCTTGTCGTGGCCGTAACCGGCGTGCATCGGCTGGTGGATGTCGCCGGCGAAATGGACGACGAACTTCAGCGCCTGGGCGCGTTCAGCATCGGACTTGCTGCGATCACCGAGGATGGCGGTCTGTGCCTTTAGCGCTTCGACCACGCAGTTGCCATTCTTGCAGTGCTTCTGCACCTGGTAATGGCAGTCGTCCTCGCCGATGTTGACGTAATGCCAGCCAGCCGAGCGCTTGCCCAGGCCCGGGTCCTTGGCGCGCAGCTGGTCGGCCCACGGGGCGATGGCGTGCAGCGTAGGGTCCGGCTCGCTGGCGAGCAGGCGGTCGACCTCGGCCTGGGCCTGCGGGGTGAGGCGGGTTTCGGCGATGCGCGCGACCAGGCGATGGCCTTGGGCGCCCCAGGCCAGGGCATCGGCGGAGACGAAGGTGAGGGCCAGCGCGAGGGCGGTGGCAGGGATCAGGGAGGCGATTTTCATCGGCAGCATTCTAGCGGGCCGTCCGCCGGGCGGCTTGCCCGGATCTGGCTGGCGGCGGTGCGGCGGGAGTACGCTGGCGCCGGATCGACAACGGGAGTGGCGACGGTGCAGAAGGTGCTGGGTCTGATCGGCGGCATGAGCTGGGAGAGTTCGGCGCACTACTACCGGATGATCAACGAACAGGTGCGCGATGCACTGGGCGGGATGCACTCGGCGCGGCTGCTGCTGTGGTCGTTCGATTTCGCCGACATCGAAGCGATGCAGCGCGCCGGGGATTGGGTGGCGGCGACGCAGGCGATGGTGGCGGTGGCACGGCAACTGGAAGGCGCAGGCGCGACGGCGGTGGTGATCTGCACCAATACGATGCATCTGATGGCCGAGGAGGTGCAGGCGGCAATCGGGGTACCGCTGCTGCACATCGCCGATCCGGTGGGCGAGGCGATCCAGTCCTTGGGGCTGGCGCGGGTGGGCCTGCTCGGGACGGCCTTCACGATGGAGCAGGATTTCTACCGGGTACGATTGGCGCAGCGGTATGGGCTGGAGGTGCTGGTGCCGGAAGCGGACGACCGCACACATGTGCATCGAATCATCTACGAGGAGCTGGTGCAGGGCCGCGTGCTGGACGCATCGCGCGTGGTGTACCAGGGCGTGATGCAGCGGCTGGTGGATCGCGGCGCGCAGGCGATCATCCTGGGCTGCACGGAGATCATGCTGCTGGTGGGCGATGACGATGCAGCCGTGCCGTTGTTGGACACCGCCGCGCTGCACGCGCAGGCCGCCGCGCAGCACCTGCTCTCCCCCCGGTAGAGCCACCCCATGGGTGGCTGCTCGCAATGCCGGATCGAACAAGCGTTCGTCATTCATCCGCGTGGCGCGCTGTGAACCCTTCCAGAGCGCCCGACCCACCGACCAAAGACCAAAAATGCCTGGCCTCCACCTGCATACCGCAAGCCGAGCCCCGTGGGGGGGGGGGGGGGGGGGGGGGGGGACATTTGCGCCAGGGGCCTACCGGCCGCGACGGGGCCCTCACGCGCGCGACAGACCCGATCGGAGACGCCATCCGATCACTGCATACCCGGTCACGCGCGCAGCGCCGCCGCACGCCATCTGCTCCAGCCCGTGGAACAGGATGCTGCGTCCATTGGAGAAGTTCCAAAAAAAATCCCCGGCCGAAGCCGGGGAAAAACGCTTGCTGCGAGGGGTGTTGCGCTGTCGGGTTCTGATCCGCCGATCAGAACTTGAACACGTAGGACACGCCGTAGGCCAGCGGGTCGATGTTGACCGTGCCGATCTTTTCGCCGTTGAGCTTCACCTTGCTGTCGATGTCCATCCAGCGCACATCGACGCGCAGCGAGCCCTTGTCGTTGATCGCGAAGTCCAGGCCCGCATGCGCGGCCAGGCCCCAGGAGTCTTCCAGCGTCAGCTTGCTCCCGGCCAGCGCGCCGCCGGTCTTCTCGCTGAAGAACGTGGTGTAGTTGATGCCCGCGCCGACGAACGGAGACACCTTGCCCTTGCTGTTGAAGTGGTACTGCAGCGAGATCACCGGCGGCAGGTGCTTGGTGCTGCCCACGTTGCCCAGACCGGCAATGTTGATGTCGTGCTTGAACGGCAGCGCCGCCAGCAGCTCGATGCCCAGGTTGTCGGCAATGAAGTACTCACCGGTGATGGTCGGCTTGATGTCGTTGTCGACATCGACCTTCAGCGTGCCGCCGGCCAGCGAACCATTATTGGACTTCGGGGCCACCTGGTGCACGCCGGCACCGATCGTCCAGTCGCCCTTGGACTGGGCCATGGCGGGCGCGGCGGCCAGGGCAAGCGCGGCGGCCAGGCTGGACAGCAGGAGGGGGGAGGTCTTGCGCATGACGGTGTCTCGTTGCGGGGTGGAATGGGGCCAGTTTTCCCGTCCCGGCCCCGCTGCGCCTTGATCCGGATCAATCCGCGGATTTTGACCCTGTAACCGGTTTCCATTCGCCATCGGGGCCTTGGCCCCGGTTCGGCCCTGCTAGAATGAACGCCCCTTTCCATCGGCGCCGCACCGTCGCGGCTGCAGGAGCTTGTGAACATGGCAATCAAGGTTGGCATCAACGGTTTCGGTCGCATCGGTCGCAATGTGCTGCGCTCGGCCGTGCTGAATTTCGGCAATGACATCGAAATCGTCGCCATCAACGATCTGCTGGAGCCGGACTACCTGGCGTACATGCTGAAGTACGACTCCGTGCATGGCCGCTTCAAGGCCGACGTGGAAGTGTCCGGTAGCGACCTGCTGGTCAACGGCAAGAAAATCCGCCTGACCCAGGAACGCGACCCGGCCAACCTGAAGTGGGACGAAGTCGGCGTGGACGTCGTCATCGAGTCCACCGGCCTGTTCCTGACCAAGGACACCGCGCAGAAGCACATCGATGCCGGCGCCAAGAAGGTGATCCTGTCGGCGCCGTCGAAGGACGACACCCCGATGTTCGTGTTCGGCGTGAACGACAAGACCTACGCCGGCCAGGCGATCATCTCCAACGCCTCGTGCACCACCAACTGCCTGGCCCCGCTGGCCAAGGTCATCAACGACAAGTGGGGCATCAAGCGCGGTCTGATGACCACCGTGCATGCGGCCACCGCCACCCAGAAGACCGTCGATGGCCCGTCCAACAAGGACTGGCGCGGCGGCCGCGGTATCCTGGAAAACATCATTCCGTCCTCCACCGGTGCAGCCAAGGCCGTCGGCGTGGTGATCCCGGAGCTGAACAAGAAGCTCACCGGCATGAGCTTCCGCGTGCCGACCTCGGACGTGTCGGTGGTCGACTTGACCGTCGAACTGGAAAAGGAAGCCACCTACGCCGAGATCTGCGCCGAAGTGAAGGCACAGAGCGAAGGCGCGCTGAAGGGCATCCTGGGCTACACCGAAGACAAGGTCGTGGCCACCGACTTCCGCGGCGAGACCCACACCTCGGTGTTCGATGCCGACGCCGGCATCGCCCTGGACAGCACCTTCGTCAAGCTGGTGTCCTGGTACGACAACGAGTGGGGCTACTCCAACAAGTGCCTGGAAATGGCCAAGGTCGTCGCCGCCAAGTAAGCGCGGCGTAGCCTCGGTGATTCCTGCGAACCCCGGCCCTGTGCCGGGGTTCGTCGTTTGTGGCTCGGCACAGGGGCGGGCAGGGGGCGCCCCGCAGTTGCCGCCGATCCATTAGCATGGCCGCGTGCCACCGGCATGGCGTCGGCAGGATGCCGCCGGGGCTCCCCTTTGAGGATGGCGTGGAATGGAAGCTCTGATTGTCCTGCTGGCGGTAGTGGTACTGCTGATCCCGGTGTTGCTGGTGGTGGCGTTGGTGATGATCGCCGGCCTGCGTCGGCGCGTGTCCGCGCTGGAGAGCCAGCAGTTCCATGCCAGCGCGCGACCGTCGGCCGAGGTGCCGATCAGCACGCCGCTGGGCTGGGCTGAGACCGCCTACCGTGCGCCGACGCCGGTTGCTGCCGAACCGCCTCCCGAACCGGCGGTGGTTGCCGCGCCGTTGGCCGCCACCCCGGAGCCGCCGCGCCGTCCACCGCCACTGCCGTCGTCGGCTCCTGCACCGGTGGCGGCCAGCGCGCCATTCCCGCCCGCACCGCCGCAGGGCCCGGGCATCGGCGAGCGGATCATCGGCACGATCAAGCAGTGGTTCACCGAGGGCAACGTACCGGTCAAGATCGGCATGCTGGTGCTGCTGGCCGGTGTCGCTGCGCTGCTCAAGTACGCCAGTGACCAGGGCTGGTTGAACGCACCGATCGAACTGCGCCTGGCCGCGATTGCCGCGGCGGCGCTGGGCGGGCTGGTGTTCGGCTGGATCCAGCGCGATAGCCGGCGCCTGTTTGCGCTGGCCCTGCAGGGCGGCACCATCGGCGTGCTGCTGCTGACCCTGTTCGCCGCGTTCAAGCGCTATGACCTGATCGATGCACTGCCGGCATTTGCGATGAGCGTGCTGCTGATCGCCGGCATGGGCGTGCTGGCGGTCGTGCAGAATTCGCGCACGCTGGCCGTGCTGGGCATCCTGGCCGGGTTCATGGCGCCGATCTGGCTGTCCACCGGCAGCGGCAACCACGTGGCGCTGTTCGCCTACTACGCCGTGCTGAACGCAGCCATCCTGGCCATTGCCTGGTGGCGTCCGTGGCGGGTGCTCAACCTGCTCGGGTTCRCCTTTACCTTCGGCATCGGTACGGCCTGGGGCGTGTTGCAGTACAACGCCGACAAGTTCAGCAGCACCGAGCCGTTCCTGCTGCTGTTCTTCGTCTTCTACCTGCTCATCCCGATCCTCTATGCGCGCCGCCAGCCGGCGGAGAAGCGCGATCTGGTCGACGGCAGCCTGGTGTTCGGCACGCCGCTGGTCGCCTTCTCGCTGCAGGCCGGCATGCTGCACGACGACCGCCTGCTGCTGGCGTTGTGTGCGCTGGCGCTGGCCGCGTTGTATGCAGTGCTGGGCTGGGCGCTGATCCGGCGCGCGCGCTATGCCGTGCTGGGCCAGTCGCACGCGGTGCTGGCGGTGGGGTTTGCCACCCTGGCGGTGCCGCTGGCACTGTCCGCCCGCGCCACCGCCAGTGTGTTCGCGCTGGAAGGCGCCGGGCTGGTCTGGCTGGGCCTGCGCCAGAAGCGCTGGCTGCCGCAGATCGCCGGTGCGCTGTTGCAGCTGGGCGCGGCGTTCGGCTTTGTGGTCGGGGCCGATTACTGGCACCAGGACGCCACCGCGATCGCCAATGCGACCTTCATGAGCGGCGTGCTGCTGGCCCTGGCCGGCTTCGCGTCCGCCCATAGCTATCGACGCGCGCAGCAGGATGCGCCGGCGATCGTCTATTACCTGTGGGGCCTGCTGTGGTGGCTGGGCGGGGTGGCACATGAGATCGGCCGCTTCGTCGCGCGCGACAGCCGCCCCGATGCGCTGCTGATCGCGGTGGCGTTCACTGCCTGGGCCGCCGCCGAAGTGCACCGCCGTGCACCGGCCCGCGCGCTGGCGCTGACCACGCTGGCGATGCTGCTGAGCGCGTTCCCGTTGGCGTTGTGGCAGGCCGATGTGCATCAGCAGCCGTTCGCCGGCTATGGCGCCGTGGCCTGGGCGGTATTTGCAGTGTTGGGCGTGCGCAGCCTGTGGTGCCTGCGCGGCGGACAGGACCGCGCGGCACTGGCGGCGCAGTTCAGCTGGTGGCTGCTGTGGCCCACGGTGGTCACCCTGGCCTGCACGTGGCTGGCCGACCACTTCGTGCTGGCGCAGGGCTGGTCGATCGCGCTGGGGGTGCTGCCGTGGCTGCTGGTCACCGCTACCGCGCTGCTGCGCTGGTCGTGGCTGGCCGTGCCGCTGGGCGCGCGCTTCAATGCGCTGCGCACGGCGCTGACCTCCACGTTGTTCGTGGTCCTTGGGGTCACCTGGCTGGGCCTGCTGATGCTGCCGGCCGGATCGGCACCGCTGCCGTGGCTGCCGCTGCTCAATCCAATGGAACTGGTGCAGTTGGCCGTGCTGGCGCTGGCGGCGCGCTGGTTGTGGTCGGCGCAGGCGCCGGACGGGCCGCGTGGCATGCGCGTGCCGTTGCTGGCCATCGCCGGCTTCATCCTGCTTACCAGTACCACGCTGCATACCGTGCACCACTGGGGCGGCGTAGCCTGGAACGACGCGCTGTGGTCCTCGACCCTGGCCCAGACCAGCCTGACTGTGGTCTGGAGCGTGCTCGGCGTGATCAGCTGGGTATGGGGCTCGCGTCGCGGCCAGCGCACGTTGTGGCTGGTCGGCGCGGTGCTGATGGGCGTGGTGCTGGCCAAGCTGGTGCTGATCGACCGCCAGCACCTGGGCAACCTGCTGGGTATTTCCTCCTTCATCGCCTACGGCCTGCTGTGCACGGTCGTGGGTTACCTCGCGCCGGCGCCGCCGCGCGCCCCGGAACCCGCCGTGGAGCCACACCCGTGAATCGAATGCGCACCCTGATCGCGGCGCTGTCGCTGGCCGCCCTGCCGTCCCTGGCACTGGCCGCCGATGCGCGCCAGGACTATCGCCAGCAATGGCCGTTGCAGCTGTCGGAGCCGCAGGCCGGTGCCTACCGGGTGCTGCTGGACGAAGCGGTCTACCGCAGCGCGGTGTCGCCCCAGTTGGCCGACGTGCAGGTGTTCAATGCGCAGGGCCAGGCGCTGCCGACGACCCTGCTGGCGGCCGACCAGCCGCTGGCACGCGAGGCGCAATGGCAGGCGTTGACGTGGTTCCCGTTGCCGGCGCTGGCCGGCGCGGCCGCCGATGACCTGCAACTACTGACAGAGCGCAACACCGACGGCAGCGTGCGCCGGGTGGAAGCGCGACTGGGGCGCAGCGGCGCGGCCAGCACGCAGGCCGCCGGTTGGCTGGTCGATGCCAGTGCGCTGCACGTGGGCGTGCAGGCGCTGCGGCTGGATTGGCAGACGCAGACGGCGTTGCAGGCGCGGGTGCGGGTGGAAGCCAGCGACGACCTGCGGCAGTGGCAGCGCATCACCGACGATGTGCCGCTGGTGGACCTGCAGCACGATGGGCAGCGCCTGCAGCAGCGGCGCATTGAAATCGGGCACCAGGCGAAGTACTTCCGGATTCTGCCGATGGACGCCGACGCGCTGCCGGCGTTGTCGGCGGTGCAGGCCGAGCTGGTGCCGGCGGCGCAGTCGATCGACTGGCGCTGGCAGTCGCTGACGGACACAGCGGGCAAACCGGGTGAGTTCGAGTACCGCCTGGAGGGGCGCTTTCCGATTGCGCAGGTGGACATCGCCACGGCCGACAACAGCGTGGTGCAGTGGACGTTGCTGAGTCGCGATGATGCGAACCAGCCGTGGCAGGTGCGCGCCGGTCCGTGGGTGGCCTATCAGGTGCAGGATGCGGCGCAGCGGCGTCGGTCGCAGACGCAGTCGTTGCCGGTGCCCAGTCGTGATCGTTACTGGAAGCTGGTGGCGGGGCAGGCGCAGCCGAGCGCGGCGCCGACGTTGAAGCTGGGCTATCAGCCCGAAGCGCTGGTGTTCCTGAGCCAGGGCGAGGGGCCCTACAGCGTGGCGGCGGGCAGTGTGCGTATGGCGCGCAGCGATGCGCCGGTGGGGACGGTGATCGCGCAGTTGCGGGAGCAGCAGGGGGCGCAGTGGCAACCGGCGCTGGCCACGTTGCAGGGCCCGGCGCAGGTGCTGGCCGGCGATGCGGCGGTGGCGCCGCAGCGCGACTGGAAGCGTTGGCTGCTGTGGGGGTTGCTGGTGCTGGGCGTGCTGGTGGTGGGTGGGTTTGCGGTGAGCGTGCTGCGGCAGAAGCCAGGCGGTGCTGCGGAGTGATGGATTGGCTGGTTTCTGCGGGAAGAACTGCCTCGCGGGAAACGGCTTCCGGAGCAGCGGCCAGCAGCAGCGCTTTTGGTAGCAGCGCCTTGACGTTCTTGGCCTGAGGTGGGCGGGTAGCCTTGCCCAGAACACGCCGTAAACCCGTCTTTGGGGGCTCGGTGTTGCCATCCATGGCAACAC
>NZ_JBFULB010000140.1:0-9945 GCF_056400545.1 Stenotrophomonas sp. P5_A8
CCTAGCCAGTTACCACCAGCCCCAGCCGCGGTAGCCCCAACCCGGGCCCCAGCCCGGACCGCCCCAAGGGCCGTACGGGTAGGCCGGCACCACATCGACCTGGCGCACTTCCGGCCACAGGTAGATGACGTCGGCATCCAGCTTGGGCAGGCGGTAGTCGTACTCGCCGATGCGGGTGTTCTCGTAGCCGGCGATCTTGCCGATGAAGGTCACATCGCGGCCCGGCTCGAACACGGCCGGATCGTAGAAGCCGGCGCGGCAGGCGATGAATCGGCCGTCGCTGGCGTCGGCCGAGGTGGTGCTCGGGCGGCCGCTGCCGTTGAGCGGGCGCGAGATCAACTGGAAGCAGGTCTGACCCTGCCCCGGATTTGTCTCGATGATGCGTCCGCCCCAGCGCACCGGGGTGCCAACCTGCTGGGTGGGCACCGCATCGCGCGGGCTGACCATGCTGAACTGGCCTTGCAGCGGTTTGGGCGCGGTCGCGCAGGCGGCCAGCGCCAGCGAAGCAGCGAGGGGAAGCAGAATCTGGATCTTCATGGGGATGCTCCGGAGGACGGGCGATGCCTGCGCAGGTCGCGCAATAATGAAGTGAGGTCGACGTCCGCGCCAGCGTAACGCGCGCGAACGAAACGGCTGCTGAGCGACAGCAGCGCCGGATCGGGGCGTTGCCGGTGGATGCGCTCGGCCCACTGGCTGGCAGGTTCGGCAGGGTCGCGGGCCAGGCCGAGTCTGGCGTAGCGGCGTCCCAGCCGGTGCCAGGCGCGCAGCAGCGGATCGCGTTCGCGTTCGCCACGGCCCAGCAGCCATGCCATCCACCCTAGCGCGGCCAGTGCGAAGAGGGTGAAAACGACGATCAGCTGCCCCGGCTCGAGCTTGTCGATGCCCAGCGGGCGCAGCAGTTGCTGCTGGCGCGACGCGTCGAAGGACAGCACCAGGTCGTTCCAGCCGCGTCGCAGCCAGTCGCTGGCCTGGCGCAACTGCATCCAGCGGCCTTCCAGGGTGCTTACGTCACCGCCAGCCTGCAGACGGTCTTCCAGGGTGTCGTAGATGCGTTCGGGCGCAACTGCGGCGGTCGGGTCCACGCGCACCCAGCCGCGTCCGGGCAACCACACTTCCGCCCAGGCGTGGGCATCCATGCGCCGCACCACCCAGTAGTCGCCGTAGCGGTTGCGGGTGCCACCGGCAAAGCCGGTCACTACCCGCGCGGGAATGCCGGCGTTGCGCATCAGCACCACGAAGGAGGAGCTGAAGTGCTGGCAGTAGCCGGCCTGCTGGTCGAACAGGAATGCATCCACGCCATCACGTCCCGGCAGGGGCGTGTCCAGGGTGTAGGCAAAGCGCGCGCGGATCCATCCCAGCGCACGGTTCACGATCGCGGCGTCGTCATTGCCGGCCTCGGCGCGCCACTGGTGGGCCAGCGTGGCGGTGCGCGGATTGAAGCCCGCCGGCAACTGCAGCGCCTGTTGCCGCTGGTAGCGCGACAGGTCATTGGCATAGGCGGTGGCCGGTGCTGACTGCATCCGCCAGCGGGTCAGTGCAGTGAGGCTGCTGCGGCTGCGCAGGCTGTGGTCGGCATCCAGGTCGCTGCCAGGCGGTGCCAGCAGCGGCAGGTCCAGCGCCACCAGCTGCCGGCGGTCGGTGGGTTCGTAGTCGATCTGGTAGTCCCAGCGTGGACCGCCCTGGGTGACCGCCGGTGGCGGCCGGCTCTGGCTGCCACGGTCGCGCTCCCAGACCCGGCCATCGAAGTGGGTCATCACCGGGCCACGCCAGTAACGCTGCTGCGGTGCCGGCACGGTGCCGTAGAACTGCACACGTAGCGCCGGGCTGTCGTCGGCCATCAGGTCCAGCCATTGGCTCGGGTCCATCCGGTCGGACAGCCCCGGTTTGCCGACCGCGCGTTCGGGGATGCCCCACAACGGTTCGGCCAGCCGCGGGAACAGCCAGAACCCGGCCAGCGCCAGCGGCAAACCGAGCGCGATCAGCCGCCCGACACTGCGCATCTGGCCGCCCAGGCGTGGGCTCGGGGCCTGGCCTTCGGCATGCGCCAGGCGCTGCAGCGCCAGCAAGACGGTCAGCGCAGCCAGTACCGCCAGGCCCATGGTGAGCGGGCCCTGGTCCAGCAGGAACGCGGCGAACGGTGCGAACAACGCGAAACCAAGCAGGCTGCGGGCATCGCGCAAGCTGCGCAGCTCGCTGGATTTGAGGGCCAGCATCGCCGCCAGCAGCGCGCAGCCGGTATCGCGGCCGGGGCGGGCGCCCATCTGCCAGTAAATGGCCGCGAGCATGCCCATGACCAGCAGCAGCCGCACCGGCGCGGGCAGCACACGCTGGCGCGATATCAGCGCGGTTGCCAGCGCCACCACGCCGATGATGGCCGCAAGCAGATTGGGCAGCTGCAGCAGCAGCGGGACCAGACCGAGCGCGGCGCTGGCCAGGGTCCAGTGACGTGCGCTGGCGCTCAACGCGGGGGAGGTCGGCTCAGCCATGCGGCATCAGCGCCAGTGCGCGCTGGCAGAGGTGGTGGTGGGCACTGCCGTTGCCCGGCCCCAGCACCGGTTGCCCGGGCAACTGCAGGGTGTAGCGGCGGCCGTCGCGTTCGGCCACGTCGACCCAGCGCGCCAGTCGCGCGATGCGCGCTTCGACCGGCAGCGATGACAGCTGCCGCCAGTCCAGCAGCACATCCACGCCGACCGCCTGTTCGTACTCGCGCACCAGCAGGGTGTCGCGTCGCGCCGAATGCTTCCAGGCGATGCTGCGTTGTGGGTCGCCCGCGCGGTACGGGCGCAACTGGTGCAGCTCATCGCCGTTGGCACGCACGCGGGTATGCAGGGGATCGCCGCCGCTCTCGGGCAGCGGCGGTGCCTGTGTCGCCGGTGCCGCATACACCAGCAGCGGTGCATCCGGCCACACCCACGACCACGCCCGTACCAGTCCCAGCGGCTGGGTGGTGGAAATCCGGATCCGCTCCAGGTCGAGCCAGCCGCGGCGTTCGGTGGGCAGCATCAGGTCCACTTCGATCTGCTCACTGTCGATCAGATGGCCGAACACGACGGCCTGCGCATGCGCCACTTCCAGTCCGCGACGCGCGCGTGCATCGCGGCGCGACAGGCTGATGCGCAGGCGCATCGGCTGCCCGGCGTGGACCGGCTCGGCCGAGACCGCATCGATCTGCAGGTCCGACAGCTGCAGGTGCGCGCTGATGGTGCTGGCAATGGCCACGGTGGCCAGCAGCAGGGCCAACAGCATCGCCGGGTTGTTGTTGTAGTTCAGCGCGCCCAGCAGCATCGCCGCCAGCAGCGCGGCCACGAACAGGCCGAAACGGGTGGGCAGCACGTAGATGCGGCGCCGGTCCAGCCGGCGTGGCAACGCCTCCGGCTGGCGCGGTCGCGTGTAGGGCCGGCCGTTGGCCGGCAACATCGCATGCTTCAAGCGGTCTCCCCAGCCGCGGCGCATGCTCAATCCACCGGCACGGTCTGGAGGATCGCGCGGGCCAGCGCCGGCCCGGTGTTGGCCTCGGCCTCGGGCACCAGGCGGTGGCCGGCGACGGCCACGAACAAGGTCTGCACGTCCTCGGGCACCACATGCGTGCGCCCCAGCAGCAGGGCATGCGCCTTGGCCGCGCGCAGCAGCGCCAGCCCGGCGCGCGGCGACAGCCCCACGCGCACGCCCGCATGCTGCCGGCTGCGGGTCAGCAGCGCCTGCACGTAATGCACCAGTGCCTCGCTGGCATGCACCTGGATGGCCGCCTCGCGCAGCGTGCGCACCTGCGCATCGTCCAGCCGCGGGGTGGCCTGGGCGATCAGATGGCGGCGGTCGATGCCGCGCAGCAGTTCGCGTTCGGATTCGGCATTGGGGTAGCCCAGCGCCAGCCGCAGCAGGAACCGATCCAGCTGCGAATCCGGCAGCGGGAACGTACCCGACAGATCCACCGGATTCTGGGTGGCGATCACGAAGAACGGATCGGGCAGCGGGTGGGTCACCCCGTCCAGCGTCACCTGCTGCTCGGCCATCGCTTCGAGCAGGGCGCTCTGGGTGCGTGGCGGCGCGCGGTTGATTTCATCGGCCAGCAGCACGTGGGTGAAGACCGGGCCCGGATGGAACTGGAACTGACGACTGGCCGCCTCGTAAACCGAGACGCCGAGCACATCGGCAGGCAGCAGGTCGGAGGTGAACTGCACGCGCTGGAAGCCCAGTCCCAGGCTGGAAGCCATCGCATGGGCCAGCGTGGTCTTGCCCAGGCCGGGCAGGTCTTCGATCAGCAGGTGGCCGCCGGACAGCAGCGCGACGAACGCCAGCCGCACTTCGTGCGCCTTGCCCAGGACCAGGCCATTGACCTGGTCCTGGGCGCTGCGAAGAGCCTGTCGCAGTACATCGGTTAGCATGGCTGGCACGTGGGGCGAATTTTCCATGTCCGTCTCGTGTCGATGTTCCTTTCGATTCTATAGAGCAATGCAGGGCGAACAACGCGCACGCACAATTTTTCTGCTGTTGTGGACGCTGATCACCGCAGTGAAGCTGGTGGTCGCCGCGCGTCTGCCGTTGTTCGTGGACGAGGCTTTCTACTGGCAGGAAGGCCAGCACCTGGCCGCGGCCTACTCCGATCTTCCCGGGCTGACGGCCTGGTTGTCGCGGCTCGGCGTGGAACTGGGCGGCACGCATGTACTGGCCCTGCGCCTGCCGTTCCTGGCCATCGGTGCGGCATTGCCGTGGCTGGTGTCCCGCATCGCTGCGCGCTGGTTCGGTGCGGTGGCCGGTTGGCAGGCCGGCAGCCTGACCGTTTTGATGCCGCTGTCGGGCACGCTGGGCATGCTGGCGGTGCCGGATGTGCCGATGGCGCTGGCCGCAGTGCTGTGCCTGGATGCCGGCGCACGCCTGCTGCGTACCGTCGATGCCGCCTCTGCGGTGAAGCTGGGGCTGGGCCTGACCATTGGCGCGCTCAGCCATTACCGTTTCATCGGCGTGATCGTGGTTGGCTTCATCGCGCTGCTGCTGTTGCCACAGGGCCGGCGCATGCTGCGCGATCCGCGGGTGTGGGTGGCGCTGGCGGTGGGTGTGCTGGCGTGGTTGCCGCTGCTGTCGTGGAATGCGGACAACCATGATGCCGGGCTGAAATTCCAGGTGGTCGAACGCCATCCGTGGGCATTCGAGTGGAGCGGTCTGTGGTTCCTGGTGATCCAGCCGATGCTGGTCACCCCGATCCTGTGCATGGCGATGTGGAAGGTGGCACTGGCCGGTACCCGCTCCGGCGGTGGGGCGCGCGCGCAGTGGCGTTACTTCGGCCTGGTCGGTGCGGTGTCGACGCTGTCGATCTTCGGCCTGGGCTTCTTCACCGACGTGGAGCGCATCAGCTTCCACTGGCCGTTGCCGGGCTACCTGGCGCTGCTGGTGGCGGTGCCGGTGGTGCTCAACGGATGGCCGCGCTGGTTGCGCCGCACCGGTTGGTGGCTGGCCGGAGGCGGGTTGGCGCTGGCGTTCGGCTACTACCTGATGGCGTCCACGCCGAGCCTGCGCGAGCAGTTGGCGGGGGACAAATACTATCCGCGCAACTTCGCCGGTTGGGAGCCACTGGCGGCGGCGGTGCGCGACGAGCTGAAGACCATGCCGCCCGGTACCCGCGTGCTCGCCGGCAACTTCAAGGTGGGCGCCGAGCTGGGCTTCCAGCTGCGGGATCCGTCGATCGACGTGCTGCGCCATCCGCTCAACGACAAGCACGGCCGCACCGCGCAGCTCGGGCTGTGGGGGCTGCTGCACGAGGGCCCGCGCAAAACACCGATGCTGCTGGTGCTGTCGCCCAGCGACCAGCGTTACCGCGACCTGCTGCAGCGTTATCACGAGGTCTGCGCACAGGTAGGGCCATTGCCGCCGCCGCGCGTGGTCAGCAACGACCATGGCTTCCAGCGGTTCCTGCTGTTCAAGCTGCCGGCCGGGCAGGCCTCCGGGCCCTGCGTGACCCCGGCGATGGCCTGGATCGACACGCCGCAACCCAACGCGCACGTCAACGGACTGCTCGACGTGCGTGGCTGGGCATTCAAGGACGGGGTGGGGCTGTCGCGGGTGGACGTGCTGGTCGATGGCAAGCCGGCTGCCGAGGCCACCTATGGCCGCGCCTACGACATCACCAGTTTCTGGACGATCTCCAACGACCCGCAGCATCCCAACGTGGGCTTCGACGCGCGCATCGATACGCGCGCGCTGGCCCCGGGCAAGCACTGGCTGGGCCTGCGGCTGCATGGCCGCGATGGCAGCGTCGAGACGTGGCAGGAACAGGCGCTGCAGGTGCCCGAGCGCTGAGTGCGGCGGGTGGATGCGGKCTCAGGGCAGGGTGTAGCCCGCCTGGCGCAGCAGTTGGCTCAGTGCGATCAGGGGCAGCCCGACCAGCGCGGTCGGGTCGCGGTTCTCGATTGCCTCGAACAGGCTGATGCCCAGGCCTTCACATTTGAAGCTGCCGGCGCAGTCCAACGGCTGCTCGACGGCCACGTAGCGCGCGATTTCAGCCGCATCCAGGACACGGAAGTGCACCCGGGTCAGGTCGCAGGCCTGCAGGACCTCGCCGTCGCGCATCAGGCTGATGGCGGTATGGAACTGGACCACCTGCCCGGACATCGCGGCCAGCTGCGCCTGCGCACGCTCGGCCGTGCCCGGCTTGCCCAGCGGGGCGCCGTTCAGTTCCGCCACCTGGTCCGAGCCGATCACCCAGCGGCCGGGATGGGCCCGGGCGACCGCCTCGGCCTTGGCCCGCGCCAGGCGCACCGCCATGACCCGCGGGGCTTCGTCCGGGTACGGGGTCTCATCCACGTCGGGGCGGGCGGTCTCCAAGGGCAGGCCGAGGCGCTCCAGCAATTGGCGGCGGTAGCGGGAGGTAGAGGCAAGCAGCAGCGGTGTCATGCGACAATACCGGTCACGGGAGGCCGGCAGTCTGGGCCCTTCCGGCGGGGATCGGCAACCTGACTGCGCAGGTATTTGACAGCGGCCCGGACGATCCTTAACATTCAGCGGCTTATGTCCGCAAACGTGCCCGAAATGCTGGATGCTTGGCGGATGGTTGCAGCGCGAAGGCGCTTCGACGGCCAGGTGAATCTAGCGCAATTGACTCGCCTGCAAGGCCTTGTCGCCGATACCGAAGGAACGTGCACCTATGCACTGGAATTCGCGCACGACGACATCCTGCGGGTATCCTATGTGGAACTGTCCATCGACACCGCGTTGCCGCTGATCTGTCAGCGCAGCCTGCAGCGATTCCTGTTGCCGGTTTCGATGGTGCAGCGTCTCGGCCTGATCCGCAGCGAAGAGGAAGAGTCCTCGCTGCCGGAAGGGTGGGAGCCGTGGCTCGTGCCGGAAGACGGCATGCTGCGACCGCTGGAACTGGTCGAGGACGAACTCGTTCTGGCCGTGCCCGTCGTGCCGTTGTCTCCCGATGGTGAGGCCGTGGACCAGGACTGGGCACCGACCGAAGAAGAAATCAGCAAGGCCAATCCGTTCGCGGCGTTGGCGGCACTGAAAAAACAATAGCAGCCGGATTGTCGTCGGCGGCTGCGGCGAAAGCGAAAACTGTGCTGGGCGCTGGCGTCCTGCGCGACGATACGACGAAGCAAAACGAACCGAGTTTGGAGCAATCCCATGGCTGTGCAGAAATCCCGTGTCACCCCGTCCCGCCGCGGTATGCGCCGTGCGCATGACGCCCTGAGCGCCAAGCAGCTGTCCACCGATCCGACCACCGGTGAAGTGCATCTGCGTCACCACATCACCGCTGACGGTTTCTACCGTGGCAAGAAGGTGATCACGACCAAGTCGAACTCGGCCGTCGAAGAAGATTGATTCGTGAGGGCCGCTGCCCGGTCGGGCAGCGGCCTTTACTCCTTTCTTCCCGGCTGTCACTGTTGACGGCCGTGTACAGCAGGACATGCAATGAGCAAGCGGATCTACTCGAGGATCGCGGGCACTGGTAGTTATTTGCCCGAAAAAGTGTTGACCAACCAGGATCTGGAGAAAATGGTCGACACCAGCGATGAGTGGATTCAATCGCGCACCGGTATTCGTGAACGGCACATCGCGGCCGAGAATGAGACCACCAGCGACCTCGGCTACCACGCCGCGGTACGTGCGCTTGAAGCGGCCGGTATCGACGCTTCGCAGCTCGACATGATCGTGGTGGGTACCACCACGCCTGATCTGATTTTCCCGTCCACCGCGTGCCTGATCCAGGCCAAGCTCGGTGCGACCGGCTGCCCCGCTTTCGACGTCAACGCGGCCTGTTCGGGCTTCGTGTTCGCGTTGAGCGTGGCCGACAAATTCATTCGCTCCGGTGATGCACGGCATGTGCTGGTCATCGGTGCGGAAACCCTGACCCGGATCGTTGACTGGACCGAGCGCACCACCTGCGTGCTGTTCGGCGATGGTGCCGGCGCGGTCGTGCTCAAGGCCGACGAAGAGACCGGCATCCTCAGTACCCACCTGCATTCGGACGGCAGCAAGAAAGAGCTGCTGTGGAATCCGGTCGGTGTGTCGGCCGGTTTCGGCGAGGGCGAAAACGCCCGTGGCGCGATCCTGATGAAGGGCAACGACGTGTTCAAGTACGCCGTCAAGGCGCTGGACTCGGTCGTGGATGAAACCCTGGAAGCCAATGCGCTGACCAAGGACGACCTGGACTGGCTGATTCCGCACCAGGCCAACCTGCGCATCATCGAAGCCACGGCCAAGCGCCTGGAGATGTCGATGGACCAGGTGGTGGTGACGGTGGACAAGCACGGCAACACCTCCTCGGCGTCGGTGCCGATGGCGCTGGACGTGGCGGTTCGCTCCGGTCGCGTCGAGCGCGGCCAGTTGCTGTTGCTGGAAGCGTTCGGCGGTGGCTTCACGTGGGGTTCGGCGCTGCTGCGCTATTGATAGTGCTGGTTACGACAGCGTGACGTTGTCGTTACGGCCCCTTTTGGGGCCGTCTGCATTTCAGGAGATCCGTCATGGTTGAGCCCATCGTCATTGAAGGGCAACGCGCCTGGCTGAAGCAGTACGGCGAAGGAAGCCGCGCAGTCGCCTTGGGCCTGCTCAATTTCGTTGCACACCGTTTCCAGCTGGATGCCTTGCGTCCGCCGCCGCACCGTGGCGGTGACGCGGCCAGGAAGACCGAAGCGCGTCGCCTGGCGGAGCTGTCTGCGCAGGGGGTGAACGTGCCGCACGTGATCGGCAGCGGTCACGCGGCGCTGGTGCTGGAGGACAACGGCAGTTCGTTCAATACCTGCCTGCGGCAGGCCGACGAGACCGGCCGTGACCGGCTGGTGTCGGCGGCGATGCAGGCGATCGCTGCTGCGCATGGCAAGGGCGCGTATTTCGGCCAGCCGTTGCCGCGCAATCTGACTTGGGACGGCACGCGGGTGGGGTTCATCGATTTCGAGGAAGACCCGCTGGAAGTGATGGCGCTGGACCAGGCGCAGGCGCGCGATTGGCTGATGTTCGGCTATGGGGTGGCCAAGTATTACGAGGACCGTCCGCAGCGGCTGCAGCAGCTGATGTCCGAGGCGATGGACGGGGTGCAGGCGCCGGTGCTGGCGCACGCGCACGCGGTCTCCGGGCGGTTGCAGGGTCTGGCGCGGGCGAGCATGAAGCTCGGCCGGTCGGCGCGGTCGCTGGCACACGCGATCCTGATCGTGCACGGGGCCACGACGCTGGGCATGCTGATGCTGGCGGTGATCTGCTTCGACTTCTTCTCCGACGGCGACTTGGACATTCTGCAGTTGCTGGTGTGATCGGGGTTTTCTTTTTCAGGGGCAAGGCTGTGGAGCTGGAGCCGAAGCTCAAGCCGAAGCCGAAGCCGAAGCCGAAGCCGAAGCCGAAGCCGAAGCCGAAGCCGAAGCCGAAGCGTCATTGCTCGTGGTCCCGTGTTCGGGCCGGTGTGGGTGGGTTGGCGGGACACGCTGCAAGTACGTCCCTGTAAGCTCGCGTGCGCCATCC
>NZ_JBFULB010000141.1:0-9868 GCF_056400545.1 Stenotrophomonas sp. P5_A8
GAGAGGCACCATGCGCGTGCGTGTATACAGGCCATGCTCGAACGCCATGCGCTGGAAATCCCGGCCTGGCACGAACGAGGCGACACTCCGCCGCCGGGGAAGCCGGGAGCGTGATAACGGATCCCCCGTGCGGGCTCAGGGTCAGAAGCTGCACTTCACGTGCGTGTGCAGCCGGTTCAGATCGCCGGCCTCCCCAATTCCAGGCGGCGCTGGGCGTGGCTCAGCTCTGCGCCGAGGTCCAGCTTCGGGAAGGACAAGCAGCAACGGGAACGGCCCAAGGCGCTGCAGCCCGCCTTACATCAAGCCCATGCGATCAGTCATGTTGATTCGCGGATTGCAGACATAACGGAGCCGCTGTTCGCGCTGGGCTTTCGGGAATGCACGAAGAGCGGCGAGCACTGCCTGCCAATGGGTGAACCCGCTGTCCATTACCTTGGCATGCGACAACCTGGGCTGGGTGTACTGGCGAATCTCCCTGCGTGTGAAATACACGCTTTCGCCGCCCTACCCCTCGGACCATCGGCCATCTGGCGCCTGCCTGACGACGTCACCTTAACCGCGCCGTCCTATGCTGGGACCCCGTTCGCGTCCACAAGGGAAAACACCATGATCAAACTGCACACGCTGATGATTGCCGGCTGCCTGTTGGGATTCAGTGCCGTTGCCTCCGCTGAAACGGTCAACCTGACCAACAGTGCAGATGGCGCCAACCGAGATGCCGGCATCTCGGCGGTAAAGAAGAAGCTGCAGGACGCCTGTACCGACCGCAAGGGCTCACCCGACAGTGATTCGTTCGAGGTGGTCTTCGAGAAGACCAGCGACAACCCGAATGTGCCCAAGCCTTATTACGTGGACGGCAAAATGAAGTGTGAGCTGCCTGGCTGATGAGGACACCCGGCCAAGGCCGAGCGGATGCTTCAGGCCTGGCCGGCGGCTTTCTCACGCGGCGATTCTCTCCACCAACCTATCGAGCGCCGCCTTCGTGGCGCGCGCCGTATCTCGCTGCCGCTCCGCTTGGTGGTCACTTACCGGTTTCGTCGCTACATAAAGCTGCGTGCCGGCTGAGTCTTCAAGGGATGGAGCCGCAGGCCGCGTAGCGTCAGATAGGCGATGGGCGGGCAACCTGGGAGGCAGCGGACCAACGGTCCGCTCTACGGTGTCCCCCGGCCTTGGGCGGGCCGGGGATTCTGTTTACTCGGCGCGGTGGGTCCTTCAGTAACCGCCACGTATTCCGCGTCGCATCGGGATCGTCCCGGCCAGCAGCGTGCGGGGTTGGCGGTGGGCGACGGCCATCCGTGGCCAGGCGCGCGCGCAATCTGGAGTCGCCGGGCGCCGAGGCCGGATCAACCCGACGCGGCAGCCGCAATCTTGATGGACTTGACGTTGACAAACTCCTTCAGACCCTCAGGACCGTGCTCACGACCATAGCCGGACGCCTTCACACCACCGAACGGCAGCGCCGGGGATGCGACGTCGAAGGTGTTGATGAAGACCATGCCGGTGTCGAAGTACTTGCTCGCCAGTTCCCGGGCGCGCTGCACGTCCCGGCTGAACATGCCCCCACCCAGGCCGTAGCGGCTGTCGTTGGCGATGCGCAGCGCATCCTCGTCGTCCTCGGCGCGGATGATGGCCGCCGCAGGACCGAACAGCTCATCCTCGTAGGCCACCTGCCCCGGCGCCACATCCGCCAGCACCGTGGCCGGGTAGAACCAGCCGGTTCGCTCTGGCACCTCACCGCCGACCACCAGACGTGCGCCCTGCGCGACGCTCTTGGTCACTTGTTCGTGCAGCTTGTCGCGCTGCGCCTTGGAGACCATCGGGCCGAGCTGGGTGTCCTCGGCGTTCGGGTCGCCCATCCGGATCGCCTCGAACGCCTTTGCATAGGCGCTGACGAAGGCCTCGTAGTTCTTCTTCGTCACGATAAAGCGCTTGGCGTTGACGCAGGTCTGCCCATTGTTGAACAGGCGGCCTTTGACGCAGGTCGCCACCGCCAGATCCAGGTCGGCATCGTCCAATACCAGATAAGCATCGTTGGAACCCAGCTCAAGCACCGTCTTCTTGAGCGCCGCGCCGGCCTTGGCGGCCACCGTGCGCCCTGCCGCTTCGCTCCCGGTCAGTGTCACCGCGCGCACCAGATCGTTTTCCACGATGTCGTTGGATTGGTCGTGGCTGATCAAAAGTATGCCGAACAGCCCTTTGGGCAGCCCGGCACTTTCGTAGATGTCACGCAGCAGCAACCCACTGCCGGTGCAGCTCTCGGCATGCTTGAGCAGGACGCCATTGCCGGCCATCAGGCTGGCGATGGAGTAGCGGATCGCCTGGTAGGCCGGGAAGTTCCACGGCTGGATGCCGTAAATCACGCCGATCGGCGCGTGGGTGACGATGCCTGTGGCGCCCTCCACATCGCGCTCCTCATCGGCCAGAACAACAGGCCCCTGCTTGGCGGTGTAGTCACAGATGCTGGCACACAGCTCGACTTCAGTACGGCTGTCTTCAATTAGCTTGCCGACCTCGTCGGTCATCAGCTGTGCGAACTCTTCCTTCCGCTCGCGAAGTGCCTTGGCAATGCCGGCAATCACCTTTGCTCGCTCATCCAGACTGCGGAGACGCCATTGAGTAAAGGCTTCGTGACTGGCCTTCACGACCGCCGCGGCTTCAGCGTCAGACATGTAGGAATAGGTGGCGACTACTTCTTCGGTCAGCGGATTTACCGTGGTGAGATGGCTGTTGGACATGGAAAGAGGCTCTTCACTTCAAAACGAGGTCGGTAAAGAGTCGCCGTCGTGCAGTTTTCAAGCCGTGAATTCCTGAGCGACGTGCATCACTGTGAGTTCACTGGATCTCATTCCTGCCGCTTGATTCCGATGTAATACGCATCGAGCTTACCGCCGGGTCCAGCGGTGCATATGCGCTCACCGATAGGGTGGACGGGACGCTAGCCCTGCGTAATCCCCTCGCCCTCCCATATCAGCGTGAACGTCAACTCCATCTTCTGGCCCGGCGCCAGCCGCTGCGGTGCCAAGGTAAACCCATCCGACGGACCCGTCTGAGGCTCCGCGCACGTCGCGTGCCCAGCACCGTCATACACCACCCAGTGATCCGTATCGGCCCACAGCCGCAGGCGCTGGTTGCCAGACACCAGCGTCACCTCGGCTTGATTGATGAAACAGTCATCCCAAGGTCCAGGCGCGGGGCTGACGCAAGGCAACATGGCAATGCCCTCCCCGTCCCGTGGATACATCGCACTCGGCGAGAACAGCAACTGATCCGGCCTCCGGAACCAGGGATGCCAGCCGAGCACGGCGGGCATTGCCTGGTCGCCGGCCTCAACGGCGAGGTGGAGGTCCAGGCGATCTGGACGTACGTGGATGCTCTGCGTCGCACTGCCGCCGAAGGGCCAGTACGCATCCTCGGGCAGCGCCAGCGACAGCGTCGCCGCATCCGCGCCGATGCTCTGGATGTTCCAGGGCCGTGTAAAACCTACCCCGTGGATCGCGTGCGCCCCAAAGTTCGCAGGCAGCTCAATTGCCCTGCCATCAAAGACAAAGCGTCCCTGCCGAATGCGTCCCGCCCACGGCACCATCGGGTAGCACCCCCAACCGATGGCGGCCGCGCTACCTTCGTGTTCGCCAACCAGCCACTCCACGCCGTCGTAGCGCAGATGGGCAATGCGACCACCGGCTTCCGGTGCAAGCGCGACCTCCAGCTTGCCTGCCCGCAACCAGTAAAGGTGGCCGGCAGGCAGCGGCGCCTGCGCATCGTCCCTGGGTGAAGCCGTTTCAAGCGCCATAGGGATCAATCGTCCGGATGCTGCCGTCCGCGTCCATGTGCAAGGGCGTGCACTTGACCGAGCGCAGATGGGTCACGCCGCGCGACAACAAGGCGTCATGGTAGAAGAGATACCACTGCCCCTCGAACGCGCAGATGGAGTGGTGCGTGGTCCAGCCCACAACGGGCTTCAGGATCACGCCGGCATAGGTGAACGGTCCGTACGGGCTGTCGCTGACGGCGTAGCAAAGCAGATGCGTATTGCCCGTGGAATACGACAGGTAATAGCGGCCCTGGTACTTGTGCAGCCACGGCCCCTCGAAGAACCGGCGCGCATGGTCATCGGCACGCAGCGGCTGTCCGTGCTCATCCAGGATGACGACCTCGCGCGTGGGCTCCGCCAGCCGCGTCATCCCCGCGTCCAGTCGGCCGACACGCGGTCCCAGGGCGGGCGCCTCCCCGGAAGGCTCTGCGTGCGTCGCATCAAAGCGGTTGTCACGGTACTTCTGGAGCTGGCCACCCCAGATGCCGCCGAAGTAGAGGTAATGCGTGCCGTCGTCGTCTTCGTACACGGCCGGGTCGATCGAGTATGTGCCCTCCATCGGTTCCGGCGCGGCAGTGAACGGCCCCTCGGGGCGATCCGCCACCGCTACACCGATGCGGAACCTGCCCTGCCCGTCCTTGGCCGGGAAATAGAGGTAGTAACGGCCGTCGCGATGGGCCGCATCCGGCGCCCACATCTGCTGCGCGGCCCAGGGCACGTCGCGCACATGCAGCGCCATGCCGCAATCGGTGGCCTCGCCCTCGGGCGATTCCATCCGCAGCACGTGATAGTCCTCCATGCCGAAGTGCCCGCCCTCGTCGTCGAAGGGCGCGCCGCCGTCGATATCATGCGACGGATAGATGTACAGGCGCCCCTCGAACACGTGGGCGGAGGGATCGGCCGTATAGATGTGGGTCACCAGCGGCTGGGAAATGGCCTGCGCCGCGAGCCGATCAAGGTTGCCTCCCTGCCGACGCAGATGCAGGTCATGCTCGATGCGCGTTTCCATGTCCTTGTCGATCTTGTAAAGGAAGAGCAGCGCAACAGCTATCAGGAAGGGAATGGAGCAGTAGAGGCTCACCGTCAGGCGGATACCGTCCACCACGGCCTGGGGCTGCTGTTCCGCGCCGGCCTGATAGCCGTGGTGCGCGAGAATGCCGGCGACCAGCGCACCGCCGATGCTGAGCCCGATCTTCAGCCCGCACAGCATCGCGGAGAAGATGATCGCAGTGGCGCGGCGGTGGTTCTTCCATTCGGAATAGTCGGCAACGTCGGCGATCATCGCCCACAGCAGCGGGATGGTGATGCCGTAGCAGAAGCCGTGCAGCATGAAGGCGCCAAAGGCCACGCCGACCGCCGTGGGCGGAAACAGGTAGAACACCAGCAGGAACACGGTGGATACCAGCAGCGCGCCGCCGAAGACATCACGCTTGCCGAAGCGGTCGGCCAGGCGGCGGGAGACGCCGATGCCCAGGATCATGCAGAGGATGCCGCAGGCGTTGAACAGGCTGAAGGCCGAGGTCGCCGGATCCTCCGGCCAGGTGAAGCCGGACAGGCCCCATCCGTTGAGTGTCGCGTTCAATGCCCCGATGAAGGAGTTGAAGCCGGAGGTGTCGAGGAAGCCCGCCAACGCGGCCTCGCTCATGTAGTACTGGAAGTAATAGATGTAGGTGCCACCCTTCAGGGCCAGGTTGACGAAGACCAGCACCGTGAGGGCCAGCATCACCTTCCACGGACGGTTGTGCAGCAGGTCGGACAGGTCCTGCATCACCCCGCTCGTCTGTTCCTTGGCCGGCACGATGCGCTCGCGCGTGGTGGCGAAGGTGATCAGGAAGAACAGCGTGCCCACGACCGCGAACACGGTCATCACCCGCTCGAAGCCCTGCACGCGATCCTCATCGCCCAGGATCAGCACCAACGGCAGCAACAGCACCTGGATGATGAACTGCGCGATCATCACCGCCACGAAGCGGTACGCCGACAGGCTGTTGCGCTGGGCCATGCTGCCGGTGAGGACCCCGCTGAGCGCGGAGTACGGCAGGTTGTTGGCCGCGTACACCAGCATCAGCAGCCCATAGGTCACCAGGGCGTAGATGACCTTGCCGCGTGCGCCGAGGTCCGGCGTACTGAAGGCGAGCAGCGCCAGCACCCCAAACGGGATCGCCGTCCACAGGATCCAGGGCCGGAACTTTCCCCAGCGGGTGGCGGTGCGGTCGGCGGCGATGCCGATCAGCGGGGTGAACGCGAAAGCGCCCAGCAGGCCGATCACGAAAATGATGGTCGCTGCGGTGCCGGGCGGCAAGCGATATACATCGGTATAGAAGAATGCCAGGTAGGTGATCAGCGTCTGGAAGATCAGGTTCGCCGCCAGATCGCCCAGGCTATAGCCCAGCTTCTCCCGGATCGACAGCGCATGCTCGGCGCCTTCCATGCGGCGGGCGTCAGTCACGGCTGGCCTCCACCGTGAAGCCAGCCGTGGCGCGGACATCAGCGCTGGAGCTCCCTATCCTTATCTCGTACGTCCCCGGCGGTACCGCATACGCCCCTCGCGCTTCGTCGTACTGACGCAGGGCCTGCTGCGCGTCCAGATCGAATGCCACGGTGCGCCGCTCGCCCGGCGCCAGGTGGACACGCTGGAAGCCGCGCAGCGCCTGCTGTGCATCGCCCGGTTTCGCCTCAAGCCGTCGCACATACAACTGCACCACCTCGTCACCTGCGCGCTTGCCCATGTTGGCCACGTCCACCTGCACCTTGAGGGTCGCGTTGTCGGCGATGCGGGATGCATCGAGCTTGAGCATGCCGTAGCCGAACCGGGTATAGGACAGCCCGTAGCCGAACGGATACAGCGGTGTGCCGCGGAAGTAGCGGTAGGTGCGGCCCTCCATCGTGTAGTCGTCGAAGGCCGGCATCGCCTGGTCCGCGGTGTAGAAGGTCACCGGCAGCCGGCCCGCGGGATTGGTGTCGCCGAACAGCGCTTGGCCCACGGCGGTGCCACCGCGCTGCCCCGGATACCAGCTCATCAGGATCGCGGACAGGTTCGCCTGGGCCCAKTCCACCGCCAGCGCCGAACCGCCGGTCAGCACCATTACCACCGGCTTGCCCGTGGCGTGCAGCGCTTCCAGCAGGGCGCGCTGGGTGGCGGGCAGGCGCAGGTCGGTGCGGTCGCCGCCCGCGAAGCCGGGATAGTTCACCGTCATCTCTTCGCCCTCGACATCGCCGGTCAGGCCGCCGACGAAGACCACCACGTCCGCGTTGCGGGCGGCATCGACCGCCTCCTCGAACGGCGCCTTCGCGCCGGGCATGCGCCAGCCCAGTCGCACGCCTGCGTCGCGTTCGTTATCGAAGTACTCCAGCGTGAGCTCGTAGGCGCGGCCCGCCTGCAGGTCCAGGTCGACACCATCGCTGCGCAGGCGATCGCTGTTGTCCCAGTGGTCCAGCACCCGCTTTCCATCGACGTAGAGACGGAAGCCGTCATCGGCGGCCGCCTCGATCCGGTAGCGGCCCGAGACCGGCGGCAGCAGCTGGCCCCGCCAGCGGATGCTGAAGCCATCGTTGGGAATGCCCTGCCCCGGCGCCGCWTCACCGCGGGCCAGCAGGTTGTCGGTGGGTGAACCCCGGTCCCAGCGGAAACCGATCTGCGCATCGGTGCGGACCAGGGCCGGCGTCCCTGACAGATCGGGCGTGCGGAAGTACTCACCGCGCAGCCCACGTTCCGGGGAATCGGCCGACGGCCGCAGGTACGCTGCCTCGATCAGCGGTGTCGCACCGGGATCGTCGCGCCCTTCGACCAGGTCGACGCCGCGTGCGTACTGCACCTCCACCCCCTTCGCCGCGTCGCGGATCCCCTGCAGGATGGTCACCGGCGCGGCCGGCGTGCCGAAGTAGTTGCCGAGCAGGGCCATGGTGTCATCGGCGGTCGGACCGACCACGGCAATGCGCTTGAGGTTGCGTGACAACGGCAGCACGCCATCGTTCTTCAGCAGCACCAGGGAGTGCTGCGCGGCCTTCAGGGCCAGCGCGTCGTGCGCCGGGGCCTGGTTCACCGAGGCCGGTATCCGTGCCCAGCGCACGCGCTCGGGCGGATCGAACATGCCCAGCCGCATCCGCGCGGTGAACAGGCGCGTCACCGCATCGTCGATCTCCGCTTCGCTGATCAGCCCCTGGCGTACCGCGGCCGGCAGCGTGGCGTATTCCTGGCCGCACTCCAGCTCGGTGCCGTTCTTGACCGCCAGTGCCGCGGCGGCCTCGCGGCTGGGCACGATTTTGTGATGCTTCCAGATATCGACGATGGCCCAGCAGTCGGACACCACGTAGCCCTTGAAGCCCCAGTCCCGGCGCAGCACGTCGCGCAGCAGGAACGTGCTGGCGCTTGCGGACTCGCCGTACACCCGGTTGTAGGCGCCCATCACCGCGTCGACCTGGCCTTCCTTCACCAGCGCCTCGAAGGCCGGGAGGTAGGTGTCATACAGGTCGCGCTTGCTGGGCCGTGCGTCGAAGTGGTGGCGGTCCGCCTCGGGACCACTGTGTACGGCCAGGTGCTTGGCCGTTGCGTCGAGCTTGCGGTACACCGGGTCGTCGCCCTGCAGGCCGTGCACGAAGGCCACGCCCATGCGCGCGGTCAGGTACGGGTCTTCTCCGTAGGTTTCCTGGCCCCGGCCCCACCGCGGATCGCGGAAGATGTTGATGTTCGGCGACCAGTAGGTCAGGCCCTGGTAGCGGCCATGCGACCCCTCGCGTATGAACTGGTGATGCTTGGCGCGCGCCTCGTCGCTGATGGTGGTCGCAACCTGCGCCATCAACGGCACGTCGAAGGTGGCCGCCAGCCCGATTGCCTGCGGGAAGACGGTGGCCTGCCCTGCCCTCGCCACACCGTGCAGGCCTTCGTTCCACCAGTCGTAGGCCGGCACGCCCAGACGCTCGATGGCGGGCGCGGCGTTCTGCATCTGGGCGGCCTTTTCCTCCAGGGTCATCTGCCCCACCAGCGCGGCGGCGCGGGTTTCAAAGCTGGCCGAGGTGTCCAGCCAGGGCTGGGTTTCCGCCGCTTGACCGGCGGTCGCCGCTGCCATGGCAGCGCACAGCGCCAGGATGCGGACGATGGGGCCACGACGGCCACTGCAGAGGTAAGGCGCACGCGTCATCATTTGCTCCTCAAGGCGCGCTCGTCGCGCGCGAATGGTCCCAGCAGCGCGCCGACGAAGCCGCCTGCGCGATCCGTACTCAATACCGTTCCGTCCACGTCATCGGCGAGGGTCTGCCAGCCACCTCCGTCGGCCGCGTCGAATGCGAAGGCGTAGCGGCCCTCGTCACCGGCGATCTTCAAGCGCAGTGACGTGGACGCCGTCGCCTCGCGCGTGGCCAACGTTCGGGTCACACCGCTGCCATCGCGTCCTTCCAGGAAGACTGCCACGCGATCCCCTCCCAGGCTGCGTACGCCAAGGAAGTACCAGTAGTGCTCGCTCTGGAACGCGGCGAGGCCGGCTGCCACGCCTGACGCCGGGCGCGTCATCCGGGTGCTGGCCTCGAAGCGCAGATGCTGCTGGCGACGTCCGAGGAATGCCGGGTTGTGCAGCGTGTCCAGATTCTCCGCCAGCGGGTGCACGGCCAAGGTGCCCGGACGCAGGTTCAGGTCTGCCCACGCCTGTCTGGGGACCCGTACGCGCAGCCACCCCTTGCCGAGCGTCGGCGCATCGAACTCGTCGCGATCGATGAAGTTGCCGGTGGAAGGTGCCTGCGCTGCATCCCCCTTCATCCACGACGGCGCCTTGACCGCATACGGGATGGCCTGGTCGGCGGGCAGGATCACCGGCCATCCATCGYGCCAGTGCACCGGCAGCAGATACGTCTCCCGTCCCGTGTTGTAGTGGCGTTTCTGGTAATTGCGGCTGGCAAGGAACACCGCCCACCAGGAGCCGTCCGGACCTTCCACCAGATCGGCGTGCCCGGCGTTGGTGATCGGCAGCGGCCGATCGCCGGGCAGGTCGCGCTGGGTGAGAATCGGATTGCCGGCATAGGGCGCGTAAGGTCCCCACACGTCGCGACTGCGCAGGACCACTTGGG
>NZ_JBFULB010000142.1:0-9828 GCF_056400545.1 Stenotrophomonas sp. P5_A8
TGCAAATGCCGTTCGTGCCCATGTCCCGCTAGTCTCTAATACAAATGACAATGCCAGTGTGACCCCAGGCACATATGGTGCCGCAAAAAACTAAGCAGGCCGGAATCGAGTCCTGTAATTTCCAGGGCGGAGATAGCCATATGATGACAACTCAGTTCAGTTCAAAACTACTTGCTCTCGCTATGTTCGCCGGAGCCGCCCTGTTTTCAGGGGCGGCTCGCGCCGAGGGGGCGTGCCCGCCGGGTTCGTATCCAATCGGTGGGCAAGGCGTACAGGGTTGCGCGCCCATCCCAGCCTCTGGATCACAAGCGGACGGCCCTCGTGCAACGGGGCGTTGGATCAAGACATGGGGTGCCTTCGCCCTTTCACCGAATGGGGAGTCAGGTGCTGCCAACGGGCGACGAAGCAAGGGCGCGGCAGAGAAGGACGCCGTAGCGCTTTGTTCACAAAGTGGCGGTAAAAACTGTAAAGCAGCGTTCTCCTACAAGAATCAATGTGCTGTCGCAGCAGTTCCAACCTCGGGTAAAGGTGGCACTTCGTTTGCACGTTCCGCCACGCAGGACGAGTCAAAGCGCATTGCACTGAATCAGTGTCAGACGGGCGGAGGCATGGGCTGCCAAGTTATCTATTCTGCATGCACTGAGCCGGAGTTTGAGGCGTTCTAGAATCTGGAAGGTTTGCGGATATTCTCCGCGCATGCGGAATGATAGGCGGAGGCTGGTTGTGGACGTCTCCCGCAGCCACGGTAGGCCTTGGTAGTTTGTGTGCCCTTCTCCATTTCAACTGAACCTTTCCTGCTGATCAAACAAGGATGGCGGATGAATCGAACATTCAGCGCGCTCTTCTTGACCCTCACCCTGACGGCCTGTGGCCGTATGGAGGCAGCGATGAGTACTTCTATGCCACAGGCCGAGGAGGACGTCGCCAGCGGCGGCCGCGGCCTGGCCAAGCTCAATCCTGGGCCGCGCAAGGCCATCGAGTTCACCCTGAAGGTGCACAATGCGCCCGGCCCCTTTGCCGTGGTGGAGGCGGTTGCGCAGTACGATGTGACTAATGAGGACCAGTGCGGTCATATCGAGCCCGCCACCGGCACTGGCAGCCGCATCACCAGCCAGGAAGACGTGGTGCTGCGCAAGGTGTCCGACGATGAGTATCAGGGCAAGGTTTATCTGGACCTGATGCAGGATGAGGACTACTACGGCCGCGGCGTCTGTCATTGGGAGCTGACCGGCGCCAGCACGATGCTGAAGGCGACGGGGGCCGCAGGAGAGACCCGCTTCCTGTCGTTCATCAAGGTCGATCAGCTCCTGTCGGGGCAAACGCAGACACGTTACTACGCCGATATGACCTATCCGCGCGCGGAGACGATGTCCGATTACCCAGCCAGCGGCAAGGAGGACCCGGCCGAATACAAGCCCGAGCTGCGGGAGAGACTGTTCTCCGTCTCGATCAGCGTCGGTGAGGTGGCCAGATGACCATCGACAGCAGGGACTTCGCGGCCATCTCCGATGACACGTACAAGGACCGCGCGGTGGGCCGGCGAGCGCCGGGCAAAGAAGAACATGTGACCCTCAATGGGCACGAGTACAAGATTCTCGAACACGTCAACAACCGTCTCACCGGCTACCAGGGCACGGTTTACCAGCGCATGGATACCAACGAGATCGTCGTTGGCCACCGCGGCACCGAGCAGATCGGTCGCGATGGGGTGCTGACCGACGGCGGCATGGTGACCACCCGCGCCAACCTGCAGGGCCGCGATGCAATTGAACTGACCCGGCGCGCGGTTGATTTTGCCAGGACTGAAGGCCTTCTGGATGGTCGCACGCCCACGGTATCGGTCACCGGTCATTCCCTCGGCGGCACACTGGCGCAGATCACCTCGCACCATTTCGATCTGAAAGGTGAAACGTTCAACGCCTACGGCGCGGCCAGTCTCGGGTATCGTATTCCGCAGGGCGGCAACAATCTGGTCAACCATGTGATGGCGGCCGATCCTGTCAGTGCGGCGTCGCCCCACTTCGGGCAGGTGCGGGTCTATGCGACCCAGAAAGAGATCAATTCGCTCGCCGCATGCGGGTTCAGCAATAGCAAGGCGAACTTTCTGATCCCCGACCAGCCGGTGGTGGCGGCCGGCCTGTCGCTTGGCTCGCACAGCCTGGATAACTTTCTGGGTGCCAAGTCGGTACTGCAGTCGCCGCAATCGCGCACCCTGGCCGAGGGCAACAAGCGGATGATCGAGGAGTATCGCGATGATATCGGCGAGCGCCGGCGCGCCCTCACCGTGGGTTCCCGCGGCGTCCCGGGCGGGGTGCACGATGTAGTGGACGAGATTCGCGGGACGTTGAAGCCGGGCGAGCCAGCGCGGCGCGACGCTGAGCGACAGTCCGATCGGCGCACCACCAGTCTGGAGCATGCCGACCACCCCGGTACTGCGTTGTTCGAGGATGCGCGGCGCGGTGTGTATGCGCAGGACGCGAAGGTAGGCCGCGCTCCTGATCAGCGTAGCGATCAGCTTGCCGGAGGCTTGGCTGCCGAGATGCACGCCGCCGGTGGAGCGCGTATCGATGCGGTGTCGATGAGCAGCGACGCGGCGCGCACGTTTGCCATCCAGGGGAGGGCGGATGATCCCGCGCATCTGCGGGTGTCGGTGGAGACCGTTGCGACCATGGACATTCCACTCCAGCAGAGTAGTCAGCGCGTGGCCGAGCAGGCTGCCAAACAAGGGCCGGCGACGCAGCATGCGTTGGAACAGGACCAGGTGCTGCAGGCGTCCCGGTCGATGCAGGCTTAGCTCGCTTTTCTTACCTTGCACAGCAGCAAAATTCCCCTTGGCGCGCTGAAGAGCGCTTGTGGGTTGCTTGGGTGAATCGCCGAACCTGTGATGAGTTTCAAATATTTTGCGGATTGTCATGACGCGGAATTCACGCTTGGTGTAGGGTGTCGGCGTCAGTAATCCGGCAGGCAGCCGGGACGATGATGGTCTGGGGAATTGGGATCGCGTGGTGGTAACCCAGTCTTGCAACGGGAATATCCGCGCGCGCCGCATCGTCGAAGCGTCGCTGTTGTACCCGTCTGCACGGTTACTCCACTTCAAGTTCAAGGACGACAAAATGCGAAATACGCTGCTTTCTCCGCGCCGCCGTGCGGTGCGCCTGGCTTCGACGGCCGCCTTGTTGCTGGTGTTGCCCGTGGCGCTCGCCGCGTTCGGCGCGCAGGCACAGTCGCTGCCGGAAGATCCTGGCGAGGCCGTGGAACTGCAAGGCGATACGGCGCAGGGGGAGGCGGTAGCGGATTCAGCCGGAGCCATCACGCCTGCACCGGCCGCTGTCGATCAGGCGCATCCAGCGGTACAGGGTGATGTTGCGCTCGACGCACCGGCGGCGATGTTGGCGAAAGATCAGGCGGCAGTTGGCGCTGAACCCGCCTCCGCAGCGCCGCCGTCCGTGGCGACACCCGAGGAAATGCAGACCCCGGCCGAACCGGCGGCGGCACACGCCGCCATCAATGCGGCCGTACCCACCTCGGCTGCGGTTGACGCGGGCAGCGTGACCGACGCCATCGCCGCGTCGACGGAGACGGCGGTTGCGTCGCCCACTCTGGCTGCACCTATGGAGACTGCAACGGCGCCCATGTCGGAGCAGGTGGCGGGTCCCGTGGCTGAGGCCGCTCCGACTGCGGTCGCCGCGCCGAACGAGGCCGTTGCAGCGGCCGAACCGGCGGTTGCGCCCGCGCCTACCCCTGCTACACCGACCGAACCCGTTGTGACCCCCGATCCGGAGGCTTCACCTGTGGTCGATTCGGCCCCAGTCCCGGTCCCAGCCGCGCCGACGATGGCTGCGGCCGCCGTTCCGGCAGCGTCCCTCGTGGCCGCGCCGAAGGCCGTGCCTGCACCGCAGGCCATCGCCGCGCCGCAGGCGAACATCGCGCCCGCAGCGGTTGCCGCCCCTGTCGCCACCCGACCGCCCTTCGTCAACGAAAACAACGCCATCGAGCGCCAGCTCGGCGCACGCTGCCCGAACGACCTGGCCGCGCGCCTGGCCACCCAAGGCGACCTGCTCACCGGCGCCTGCCAAGGCACCATGCCGGCCCACTTGGCCGCGGTGCTGGTCGCCATCCCCGATGCACAGATCCTCCTGCCGCGCATTTGGCGGCAGCGTGAAGTGGCCCAGCGCGCCTGGTTCAAGGCGGTGCCGGGCGCAGGCCAGCGGCCGGATTTCCTGGTGGTGCAGGGCGGGCTGTGGATCCGCTCGTTCGAAGGGGCCGATGCCAACACCACGGTGTATCTGGTCTCCGCGCCGTTCGAGTGCGTCGACGGGCGAGTGCTGGACGCCGATGCGGCCGAGCCGGTGCGCGTGCCGGCCGGCGATTGCCGCCAGGCCTTCGTGCAGGAGCGCGTCTACCGGGTGAGTGGCAACGCGGCGCCGGTGGACATCACCGCCGAGGTGATGCCGGCCCGCCCGCTGCTGGGCGAGGCGGACAAGAAGCGCTACGCGGCCAAGGGCGGCGAGGTGACGCTGGACCGCAGCAAGCTGCAATACGGCCCCGCGATGCGCTGGTACGTGCGCTTTGATGAGGCGGGTACGCCTGCGGACGCGCGCAGTTTTGGTGAGTGGAGCCGCGCGCACTTGGGCTTTGTGGTCTGGAATGGCCAGCGTTTCGAGCAGGTCGACAGCGTGCCGCGCAGCCAGTGGCCGTGCGATCCGGTCGCCCCCGGCGACGCGGTATGCGGCGGCTTTGCCGATGCGGGGCGCGATCCCTTCGTGCTGAGCGATGCGGCGATGGCGCGCACCGAGGGCGCAACCCCCTGACCATCCGAGGCGGTGCCGGCATCGAGGATGATGTCGGCCCCTTGCCCGGCGCCTGGGCCCGTGCGTGGACTCCAACGGCATCACGCTCCGTCTCGCCGATAAGTGCGATAATTCGCTGCTGACGTCCCCAACTTGAGTGGGCGCTGTATCGCGGACCGGTCGATCGCCGGCTATCCGCCAAGGATTGCGATGTACACCGGTTCCGGCTTCCCCAGCGTCATTGGATTCGATCTGCCGGGGCTGCAGGACGAGCCTGCGCCTGCGCGGGTGATCGTCACCGCGTTGCTGGACGCGCTTCCCTCCGAGGAGTGGATGCGGATGCTCGACCGGCTGGCCTGGCCGGCGCTGCGGTTGGACCACGGTGTGGAGCAGCTGCGCCTGGTGGGGCAGGGCATCCACTTCGTCGGCGATATCCGTGACGGGCGCGGCCTGTCGGCGACGGTGCGCGACCTGTTCGAGCGGGTCACCGCCCAGGTGCTGGCGGCGCGCATGGCGGCGTTGGAAAACCCCGTTGAAGACCTGTCCTGGACGCCGCCGGTGTCAGCGCCCTTGTTGGCCTCGCGCGATCCGCGCTTGGCCGACGTCGCCGCGCTGCTGAAGCTGCCGGCCTTGCCGGGCCTGCTGGAACTGGCCAGCCAGCTGACGGCGATGCGCTTCGTTGCCGTGGCCCGGGTCACCGCCGAGCGCTGGACGGCGTGCGCGGTACACGACGGCATCGGCTTTGGCCTGGCGCCGGGGCAGGACCTGGTGCTGGAAACCACGATCTGCGAAGAGATCCGCCAGCACCACCAGACCGTGCAGTTCGATCAGGCCAGCATCCACCCGGTGTTTTCCACCCATCCCACCCCGGCGCTGTACGGCTTTGAGAGCTACATTTCGGTGCCGATGCTGCGCCGCGACGGCAGTCTGTTCGGCACGCTGTGCGCGCTGGATCCCAAACCGTCGCAGCTGGACGCGGTCAGCGTGAAGTGTTTCGAGGTGCTGGCCGCGTGGATCGGTGCGCAGCTGGAGCTGGAAGACGCCCAGGCGGTGATCGAGGGCGAGGCGCCGGTGACCATCCGTGCGGCGCTGGAAGCCGTGGCCGAGCAGGCGGGGCGGATTGCCGCCAATGCGAAGACCTCTTCGGCGCTGAGCGAGACCGCGCTGCGGATCCAGGCGTTGAGCGTGGTGCCGCGCTGAGGGGTTGGTGGTTGCCGGCCAGCGGCCGGCACTACCGGGCTGCCGGCTCAGGCTGGCACGGGGGCGAAGCGCGGTCGCACCTGGCCGTCGACCTCCACCTCGGCCACGAACATCGCATACGGCCGTACCCACAGGCCTACGTTGGAATCCAGCGGGCGATACAGCACCATCGGCTCCAGCGTCTCGCTGTGCCGGACCACGCCCACCACCTCGTAGTTGCCGCCCTTGAAGTGGCGGTAATGTCCGGGCGCGATGTCGGGCAGCGGGGCGAGGTCGCGCATGTCAGTGTGCGGCTGCGGGCGACTGCAGCATCGCCACCAACTGGCGCAGCCGGTAGGGCTTGGGCAGGAATTCCACGTGCGCCGGCAACGGCGGCAACTGCGAGCGCGCATACCCGGAAGACAGGATCATGCGCGCGTTGGGCAGGGCCTCGGCCACGTGCGCGCTCAGTTCCACCCCGCTCATGCCGTTGGGCATGCTGATGTCGCTGAACACCACGTCGAACGCGCCCACTTCCTGCAGCAACCGCAGGGCGGCCGGGCCATCGTCGGCGGTGTGGATCTCGATACCGAAATCCTGCAGCGCCTGGCCGATCAGATCGCGCAGGTCCTGCTGGTCTTCGACCATCAAAACGCGAAGGGGCTCAGGCATGCTCGACATCCTCTATKGCAGGTAACAACAAACGGACCGTGGTGCCGCGTCCGGGGGCGGTCTGTACATCGACGAAGCCGTCGCACTGGGAGACGAAGCCGAACACCTGGCTCAATCCCAGTCCGCTGCCCTTGCCGACTTCCTTGGTGGTGAAGAAGGGCTCGCTGGCGCGCTCTGCAACCTCTGGTGGCATGCCCGCGCCTTCGTCGGTCACCGCAATGGCGACGTAGCGGCGGCGGGTAGGCTGCGCCAGATCGGGGGCAAGGCGTTGTTCGACGCGGGCGGTGATGGTTACCGTGCCGCCCTGCGGCATCGCCTCACAGCTGTTGAGCACCAGGTTGAGCATGGCGCTGTGCAACTGTACGCCATCGGTGGCGATCGGCGGTAGCGCCGGCGCCAATTCCACGCGCATCTGGATGGCCTGCGGACACGCCCGCTGCAGCGAGGGCAGGGCCTCGTCCAGCAGCTGCGGCACGCTCACCGGCTCGCGCACCAGGGTCTGGTCGGCCGAGAACGCCAGCAGCTGGCGGGTCAGCAGCGAGCCGCGGTCGGCGGCTGCCTGGGCCAGTTCCACCAGTTCATGGGTGCGCGCATCGGCGCCCGGGCGCAGCGCGACCAGATCCAGTGCGTTGGCGATGGTGGTCAGCAGGTTGTTGAACTCGTGCGCCAGCCCGCGGGTCAGGCGGCCAACACCTTCAAACCGCTGCAGGTGCTGGCGCGACCGCTGGGCATCCTGCAGCAGGCACTGGGCCTGGTAGCGCTCGGTGATGTCCTGGGTGACCTTGACGAAGCCGAGCAGGTGACCGTCCTCGCGCACCGCTTCAATCACCACACTGGCGCGGAACTGCTCGCCGTTGCGGCGCACCCGCCAGCCTTCGCCAGCCAGCCGTCCGTGTTCACGGACATGCTCCAGTGCCTGCTGGGGCAGCCCCTGCTGCTGCTCCTCGGGGATGTAGAAGATCGACACGTGCTGGCCGATGGCTTCCTCGGCGGTGTAACCGTTGACGCGTTCGCCGCCACGGTTCCAGCTGCAGATACGCCCGTCCGGGTCGAGCAGGTAGATCGCATGGTCGGACACATGGTCGATCAACAGCTTGAGTTGCCGGCGTTCATCGACAAGCGGTGCCACGCTGGATAYGACCTCGGCCACGACGGTAATGCACTCCCCTCTAAGGGGCCGAACCGTAGGGGCGAGAGCGTGAAGAACATGTAAAGAACGGGCTGTAACCACCTGACCAATGACGGATAACGCCGCTTTACGGGTTCAGGTACCATCGGCCCCCTTTTGAGCTGGAATTCCGCATGAATGCTGCGCCGACCGCACGTGACCGCTGGATCTGGGCTGCCTCGGCCGCCCTGATGGCGTTCACCCTGGCCCTGGAGATGGTGGTCCCACTCGGCTATGCGGTGTGGTTGACCTATTTCATGGCGGTGGGGGTGACCCTGTTCCAGCGGCGGCTGGACGTGCCGATGCTGGTGGCGTTGGGGTCCTGCGTGCTGTTGATGGTGGGCTACAACGTGGCGCCGTCGAGCACCAACTCGGCGTTCTCGTTCGTCAACCGGACCATCGGTGGGGTGGCCTTCCTGCTGATGGCGCTGACGGTGATGAAGGCGATCCAGTCGCGCCGGATCGCCGCCGATGCGCTGTGGTTGCAGGAGGGCGAGAACGCGGTCACGGTAAGCCTGCRCGGCGACCCGGAGCCTCGCGTGCTGGCCGATGCGGCGATGCGGGCGCTGTGCGCGCAGCTGGGGGCCGAGGTGGGCGCGATGTATCGCCTTCAGGGCGACCGCCTGCTGCTGGTGGGGGGCGCGGCCTTGCCTGCGCAGCTGCCCGGAACGCTGTCGGCGGCGGCGGGCCAGTGGGGCGAGGTGTTGCGTCTGGGCGTGCCGCGTCGGCTGGAAGACCACGAATCGCCGCTGGATATCGAGACGCCGCTGGGCCGCAGCGTGGTGCGCCAGCGCCTGCTGGGTCCCATCACCGCCGATGGCGCGGTGGTAGGCGTGGTCGAACTCGGCCGGGCCGGGGTATCGCCGGCACGCGCACTGGAATTGGAGCTGCTGCTGCAGTGCGCCGAGCCGATCGGCGTGGCGCTGCGTGCGGCGCTGCTGCGCGCCCAGCTGGTGGAGTTGCTGGAGGAGACCCAGCGCCAGAGCGAAGAGCTGCAGACTCAGCAGGAAGAGCTGCGCGTGGCCAATGAGGAGCTGGAAGAGCAGAGCCGAAGCCTGCTGCATTCCCAGGCCAGCCTGGAGCAGCAGCRGGCCGAGCTGGAGCAGACCAACGTGCAGCTGGAAGAGCGCACCCACGAGCTGGAGTCGCGCCAGCAGGCGCTGCTGCTGGCGCAGACGCAACTGGTGCAGAACAGCAACGAGCTGGAAGCCAGCTCGCGCTACAAGTCCGAATTCCTGGCCAACATGTCCCATGAGCTGCGCACGCCGCTCAACAGCGCGCTGATCTTGGCCAAGCTGCTGGCCGACAACAAGGACGGCACGCTCACCGCCGAGCAGGTCAAGTACGCCCAGGCGATCCACTCGTCCAACAACGACCTGCTGGCGCTGATCAACGACATCCTGGACCTGTCGCGGATCGAGGCTGGCCACGTCGAGCTGGTCGAAGAAAACCTGGCGGTGTCCAGCGTGCTGCAGCGCCTGCAAGACACCTTCGAGCCGATGGCCGCGCAGAAGGGCCTGGTGCTGGAAATCGTCAGCGAGGCCGGCGCGCYCGCGCAGCTGGTGGCCGACAGCCAGCGCCTGCAGCAGATCCTGAAGAACCTGCTGGCCAACGCGCTGAAGTTCACCGAGCACGGCAGCGTGTTGTTGAAGGTGCGCAGCGCCGGGGCAGGGCGGGTGCAGTTTGCCRTGTCCGACACCGGCATCGGCATCCCCGAAGCGCAGACCGCGGTGATCTTCGAGGCATTCCGCCAGGCCGATGGCAGTACCCGCCGCCGTTATGGCGGCACCGGCCTGGGCCTGTCGATCTCGCGCGACCTGGCCGCGCGCATGGGTGGCAGCATCCGCGTGTCCAGCGAACCGGGCCGTGGCAGCTGTTTCACCCTGGAACTGCCGGTGCTGGCCAGTGGCGGGGCGCCGGTGGCCAGCGCGGCGCCGGATGTGCGCGCCGCGCCGGTACCGCTGCCGCTGCGTGCAGCAGTGCCGTTCCACGGCGGCAGCGCGCATGGTGAAGCAACAC
>NZ_JBFULB010000143.1:0-9733 GCF_056400545.1 Stenotrophomonas sp. P5_A8
CGGCCTGGCGCTCCTCGCGCCGGGCCTGCTGCGCGGCCACGGCCGCGGCGTCGGCGGCCACGGTCACGCCGCGGGTGTGGCCGAACAGCGTGTCGTAGCAGGCCAGGCGCGCCGCGTCGGTATCGACCAGCGCGCAGGCTTCCGGCGAGGCCGGGGTCGGTGCGGCTTCCTGCGCCGCCAGCGGCAAGCTGGGGCTGGCCAGGGCCAAGGCGGTGAACAGGGCGGAGCGGGGGCGAAGGAGGGTCATGAAAGCAGGCCAGGTGGCAAAATGAATGGGGTAGCGGGACAGTGTGGCCGCTGGCGGCCGTTCCTGCCAGCGCAACCGTGTGGTTCTCCCCGGGCGTTATGCCCGGCCATGGCGTGCGCAGAATGTGAAAACAGGCTGTTCAGACCAGCCAGGCGAACGCGAACAGCCCGAGCATGGCCACCACCAGCGCCATTTTCAGCGCCACCCCGAGCAGGATGCCCAGCCAGGTGGCGAAGCCCACCTTGGTCGAACGCCCCAGTTCACGGGTGTGCCAGTACTCGCCGGCCAGCGCGCCGAGCAGTGGCCCGGCCAGCAGCCCGATCGGCATGAAGAACAGCCCGACGATGCTGCCGATGAACGTGCCCCACAGCGCCTTGCCGCTCGCCCCGACCCGTTTGGCCCCGACCACGGTGGCCAGGATGTCCACCGCGAAGGAGAGCAGGGTGAGGATCCCCAGCAGGGTCAGTGGCAGCCAGCCCACGTGGACGAAGCCATCGGCCCAGGCCGCCAGCAGCAGCCCGGCGAAGACCAGGGGGATGCCGGGCAGGGCCGGCAGCACGATCCCTGCGATACCGACCAGCACCAGCAGGACGGCTAGCAGGTTAAAGATGAATGAAGGGTCCATGCTATTCCGTATGGTAGGGGAAATGGGGTTGACAACCGAAAGTATTTGCCAGTTGATTTTTCGTTTTGCTCGGGTTAAGTTGCAGATGCTGAGCTTGGCAAGGTCACCGTGGATCGTGGCCTGATGATGGTAGATCTTCCAGATCCGCTGCATCGATGCACCTCGCTTCCCCCTTGCTGTCAGCCGCCTCTAAGGGCGTATCCAACAACAAGACTGTTAGGGAGTAGCAGAGATGGCAGAGAAGGGCACCGTCAAGTGGTTCAATGACGCCAAGGGTTTCGGTTTCATCAGCCGTGAGAGCGGCGAAGACGTGTTCGTGCACTTCCGCGCGATCGAATCCCAGGGCTTCAAGAGCCTGAAGGAAGGTCAAGCGGTCGAGTTCGAAGTGGTCACCGGCCAGAAGGGCCTGCAGGCGGACAAGGTAAAGCCGCTCTAATCGGCCACCGGGTTCTGTCTGGTAGCAACACCAAAAGGGCCCGCTTGCGCGGGCCCTTTCTTCATTCTGCGATCAGCGCCAGTGCGATCAGCGCAGGATGACCTTGCCGTTGACCACGCGAACGTAGGTGTTTTCGCGGATGCCGCCGAGGTCGCGCTGGTTGACCACCACGGTGCGGCCGTCATCCATGCGCACGCTGATGTCGAAGGTATCGCTGGTGACGTTCTTCTGGATCTGGTTGCCGGCCAGCGCGCCACCCACCGCGCCTGCGGCGGCGGCGATGTTCTTGTTGCCGCGGCTGCCGCCGGTGTGGTCGGAAATCTCATGGCCGGCAACGGCGCCGACGAGGCCGCCGAGGATGGCGCCGGTGGCGGTCGGGGCGGTGCGGCCCGAAGCGACCTGATTGATCCGGGTCACGATGCCGCAGTCGGCACAGCGGCCGTTGTTGTACCCATTGTTGTAACCGTTGTTGTTGCCGTAACCATTGTTGTAACCGCTGCTACCGTAGCCGGGCGAAGTGGTCGCGCAGCCGGCCAGTGCAACGGTGGCGATGGCAGCGGCGGCGATGAGTTGGATCTTCATGGTGGTTCTCCTGGCCAGAGGGATGGTCGAATGCGTCTGGGGCGCATGCCGCAGATCCTGTCCTGTGTTATGTGAACAGCGCGCCAATCTGACCCTGGCAGGGTGGCTGGCAGATGAATCAGCGGAAATCCTGGTGGCACGCCTTGCAGTCGGTCTGGATCTTTTCCACCACCTTGCCCATGGCCACGCAGTCGGTGGGCGGGGCGGCCAGGGCGGTGTTGAGCGTGGCGCGCAAGGCGCTGGCGTGCTGCTGGAAGCCCTGGCTGTCCTTCAATCCGGGGAAGGCCACGTCCATGTCGTTGGACAGCGAGCGCATCGTCTGCAGGCGCGGCACGCTGTCGGCCAGCGTGCAGCGGTTCTGCGCCTGTGCGGCCTGCAGCAGTTCCACCTGCCGGTTCATCACGTGCATGAGCGCGTCCGGGAACGGATCCTGGCGGGCCTGGATCGCGCGCGAGACCATTACCGTGGCGATCAACCCGACCACCAGGCCGAGCACACCCACGAACAGATAGCGATACGCGGCGGAGGGGCGGCGGGGCGGGGCGGGTTGATTCATGGCGGGCGTCCTTGTGGGTGGCTGAGCCGATCTTACGGTGCGTCCTGTCCATGCGGCGTACGCACGGGGCCGGTGAGGGTAAAATTCGCCCATGAACGACGTACTGCGCGAACGATTTGCCGGCATCGACCGGTTGTATGGAGTGGGCACCGTGGACCTGCTGTCGACCCGCCGGGTGGCGGTGGTCGGCATGGGCGGGGTCGGCTCGTGGGTGGTCGAAGCGCTGGCGCGCACGGCGGTGGGGCACCTCACCCTGATCGATGCCGACGACATCTGTGTGTCCAACACCAACCGCCAGCTGCCGGCGCTGGCCGGCCAATACGGCCGCAACAAGGCCGAGGCGATGGCCGAGCGCTGCCGTGCGATCAACCCGGACATCCAAGTCGATGCGATCGCTTCGTTTCTGACCGTGTCGAACATGGTGGAGCTGCTGGACCGCGATTTCGATCTGGTGATCGACGCCTGCGACAGTTTCCGGGTCAAGGTCGAAACCATCGCCTGGTGCCGCCGCCGCAAGCTGCCGATCCTCACCGTCGGCGCGGCTGGCGGGCGCACCGATCCGACCCTGGTGCGCATCCGCGATGTATCGCGCACCGAGCACGACGCGATGATGGCGTTGATCCGCAAGAAGCTGCGCAGCGATTTCAACTTCCCGAAGAACGCGTCGCGCTACTTCGGTGTGCCGGCGGTGTATTCGCTGGAGAACGTGAAGTACCCGCAGGCCGACGGCAGCGTGTGCGGCATCCGCCCGAACCTCGGCGCGGATGCGGCCTTGAAGCTGGACTGCGGCGCCGGCCTCGGCGCGGCCACCCACATCACCGGCGCGTTCGCCTTTGCGGCAGTKGGCAAGGCGCTGGAAATGCTGATGAAGACGCCGGCAACCGCGAACACGTAGAGCCGACCGTTGGTCGGCTGCGCTGCGCGCCTACACTTCCATCCCAAGACCGGGTCGCGCGGCGATGGCGTCCGCGACGAAATCCATGACGGCTCGCACCGATGCCGAGCGCCGCAGATCACGGTGTACTACCAGCCAGATATCGCGCGCGAATGGCGCGCCGTCATGGTCCAGCCGCGTCAGCCCGGGGGCTGCATCGCCAAGGAAGCAAGGCAATCCTGCTACGCCAGCCCCGGCCAGCGCTGCGGCCCGATGACTGCTGATGTCGCTGAGTTCGCACCCCACGCGCCGGCTGCCGGCCACGCCCAGTAACCACTGCTGCTGGGGCATGTCTGCGAACTGGGTGTCATACGCAATGAAGGTCCAGTCTTCGGGACGATGCGTGGACACGTAGCCCACGCTGGCATACAGGGCAAAGGGCATGCGCCCGATCTTGCGCACGACGCTGCTGGCTTCGACGGGGCGTACCAGGCGCACCGCCACATCGGCCTCCCGGCGGCTGAGCGATACCTGCTGGGTCTGCGCCGACACGGAAAGCTGAATCCCGGGATGCCCTGCCCTGAAATCGACGAACCGTTCCGCCAGAAGGTGCGCGACCAGGACCGGCGGCGCACTGAGGGTCACTCTGACATCCGTCGCTTCCTGGCTGGCGCGGCTCAAGCGGGCCACGCTGAAGGCGGAGGCTTCCATCAGTTTGGCCTGCTCGTATATCTGTACGCCCATCGAGGTAAGCCGGCACGAGCGCGGTAGGCGCTCGACAAGCGACACCTGGAGCTCGCTCTCCAGCGCGGCGACGCGACGGCTGACCGTGGCATGGTCCACCTGCAGGGCTCTGGCGGCACCGGAAAGGGTGCCTGCGCGGGCAACCGCAAGGAAGTGACGGATATCCTCCCAATCAAACATCTGTGCGTTTTCGCAAGTCTGGAGTGAGGTTTCGGGGAATTTTCGAGCCTAACGTCGGAGCCTAGCATGACCCGTCTCCCCCGCTGGTAGGTACTTCATGACGGTTTCTGCTACATCCGCGCGCGGCACGCTTTGGGCTTCGGCATTGGGATTGGTCGTCGTCCTGCTGGACATCAGTGTGGTCAACGTGGCCCTGGATGCGCTGCGGCGTGAATTTTCAACCGATGTGGCCGGTCTGCAGTGGGTTGTCAACGCGTATACCCTGGCGTTTGCCGCATTGCTGCTGACCAGTGGCACCCTCGGTGACCGCTTTGGTGCGCGTCGCCTGTTTCTCTCCGGCCTGGCGGTATTCACGCTGTCATCGGCCGCCTGCGGGCTTGCCGGCGGCCTGGCGGTGTTGGTCGCGGCCCGACTGATCCAGGGCGTGGGCGCAGCGTTGCTGGTGCCCAATTCGCTGGTCATGCTGCGGCAGGCGTATCCCGACAACCGGGCGCGTAGCCGCGCGGTCGGATGGTGGGGCGCGCTGGGTGGTGCCTCTCTGGCGGCTGGGCCGGTATTGGGAGGCATACTGGTGACGCACGCAGGCTGGCGAGGCGTATTTCTTGTCAATCTTCCGATCGGCCTGATCGGAATGTATCTGACGCTGCGGCATGCGGCGCCCTCTGGCGGCCGTCATCAGCGCGATCTCGACTGGCGCGGACAGGCGGCTGCGATCCTCGCGCTGGCAGCGATGGCCACGGCGCTGATCGAAGCCGGCCAGCTTGGGTGGCGACATGGGCTGGTGCAAGGTGGCGCGCTGCTGGCCGTCCTCGCGACCCTGGCCTTCCTCCGGATCGAAGCCCGCAGCGCTTCGCCCATGCTGCCATTGACATTGTTCCGTATCCGTACGTTCTCCGTCGTCTCGCTGGCAGGTGTAGCGGTGAATTTTGCGTACTACGGCCTGATTTTCGTCTTCAGCCTGTTCTTCCAGACACAACAGCATCTGTCGCCACAACAGGCCGGGCTGGCCTTCCTTCCCATGACGGTGGTGCTGATGGCGGTCAATGTGTTGGCAGGGCGTCTCATTGCACGCGTCGGGCCGAGAGTCCTGATGGTGACCGGGCTGCTGCTGGCGGCGCTCGGTTACCTGTTGTTGATGCCGGTCAGCATCGGGGGCGGCTACGCGCCCTTGATCGTGCCGATGGTGCTGGCGGCCAGCGGAGTGGCGCTGGTGGTGCCGACGATGACCAATGCCACGCTCGCCTCGGTTGACGGGTCGCGAGCAGGCATCGCGTCCAGTGTGCTCAACTGCGCGCGGCAGGTCGGCGGCATGCTTGGGGTCGCCATATTCGGTAATTTGATAGGAAATGGCGCGTCAGATGCCTTCATGCGAGGCATGCACGCATCGATCGGCATTTCGGCAGGACTGCTGGTGTTGGTAGGTGCGCTGTGCTGGTGCGGCATCGGGCGCGGACACCTGCAGCAGTCAGAGGGTTCAGTGGGGATCGGCAAGGCCGAATAGTGCGCGCGCGTTGGCCGTGGTCCGCGCGGCAATCTCCTCGGCCGGCTGCCCGCGCAGCCGCGCCACCGTCTCCAGGATCACCGGCAGCCGCGAAGGCTCGTTGCGTTCGCCACGGATGCCCGCATCCGGCTGGTCCGGCGCGTCGGTTTCCAGCAGCAGCTGTTCCAGCGGCATCTGTGCCACAAGCCGCTGCAACCGCTGCGCACGGTCGTACGTCAATGGGCCGCCCAGTCCCACCAGAAAACCCAGTTTGTGCAGGTGCGCGGCCTGCTCCGGACTGCCCGGGAAACTGTGGACGACGCCACGCAGCCCGCCCACCTGTCTGATCGCGGCGATCACCGCATCCACCGCACGCCGTGCATGCACGATCACCGGCAGATCGAATTCGCGCGCCAGCCGCAGTTGTCCCACGAAGTACTGCTGCTGCAGCTCCGCATCCAGCCCCTCGACAAAGAAATCCAGCCCGCATTCGCCAACCGCGCACGGGCGCTCACGCTCGATCCAGCCACGCAGTTCGTCAAGATGTTCGGCCCGGTGCTCGGCCAGGAACATCGGGTGCAGCCCGTAGGCCGGATGAAGTCCCTGGGCCATCTGGCAGGTCTGGCGCAGCTTCGGCCAGCTGGCGGCGGTCACCGCTGGCACGACCTGCGTGCCCACCCCCGCCGCACGCGCCCGCGCAATCACCTCGGGACGGTCGGCATCGAACTGTCCGGCATCAAGGTGGCAATGACTGTCGACCAGGATCACGCGCGGCGCTTGCCCGGCAGGGCCGGCGGCACGGCCGCGCTGCGGTTCTTCCAGTTGGCCAGCAGCAACGTGCCCAGGCCGAGCAGGATCTCGTCCACGAACGGCACCGGATCGGGAATGAACAGGGTCAGCGCGAACAGGCCGGCGGTGAGCTTGAACAAGGTGGGATAGCACAACCGACGCGCCCATTCCAGCATCGGCAGCAGCAGGGGATTGGCCATGACGCTCTCCTCGGACAGATGCTGTAAACGCTATCACGAGCCCCAGCGACACAGAACCTGAATGGGTAAGGGTGGTGTGCACGCACTGTGGAGATTCCGTTCAGGCACCGCATGCTGGAATCCGCTCAAGAACGTTGCGGATCGTCCGCAGGGAGCCGGTTATGAAAAGTACCACCACCACTGCTTTGGTCGCCGCTGGCGCGCTGCTCGTCGGCGGCATCGCCACCGCCGCCTTCATGAAGAGTGGCTCGTCCGCCCCCGATCCGGTGACGGCGACGCAGACCCGGCCCACCCTGGACACCACCCCGCTGGCCGACGACGGGTCGCGCACCGATGCGGTCGCGGTCCAGGACAAGGCGGGCAAGCTGGAATACGCCGATATCGTCAAGGTCGATCCGCTGACCAGGAAGGAAAAGGCCTACGCCACCGTGATCGGTACCGAGCCGGTGCGCGAAACCTCCACCACCCAGACCCCGCATGAAGTCTGCCAGGACGTGGTCGTGCAGGAGCGTCTGCCCGAGCGCGACGGCAACGTCGGCGGCACCGTCGCCGGTGCGGTCATCGGTGGCCTGCTCGGCAACCAGGTCGGCGGCGGCAATGGTCGCAAGGCCGCCACCGCGGCAGGCGCCGTGGCCGGTGGCCTGATCGGCAACACGGTCGACAAGCGTCACGTCGGTGGCCGCGTGGTCAACCGTACCGAGCGCCAGTGCCATACCGAAACGGCGACCTCCGAGTCGACCAAGGTCACCGGCTACAACGTGACCTACCGCAACGAAGACGGCACCACCGGCACCATGCGCATGGCCAGCAAGCCGGGCAACCGCATTCCGATGGGCACCAGCAACGCGGTCACCGGCTACAACGTGACCTACCGCTACGATGGCGCCGAAAAGACCGTGAAGATGGACAACAAGCCGAGCAGCGATCGCCTGCCGGTGATCGATGGCCAGCTGGTCACCCAGACCGCGGCACTGGATTCGAACAAGCAGTAATGTTTCGCGCCGCGTGATGGGGCGAGCAACAGGCCGGCCTAGTCCGGCCTGTTGCGTTTTGCTGCCGCCGCCAGCCCAACGGGCAGGCCCGATCAATGACATCCATTGGCCTGGGCGAGCCGCGTCTGCCAAGATCGATGCCGGCACATCAACAGGCATCGGCATGAGCATTTTCGACCTGCAGCTGGAAACCGAACGGCTGATCCTGCGCCCGCCGCGCGCGGAAGACTTCGACGCATTCCTGCGGTTCTGTACCGACCCGGAGGTCATGCAGCACCTCGGTGGCGTACAGGCGCCTTCGCAGGCCTGGCGAAGCTTCAGTTGCCTGGCCGGCAGCTGGCATCTGTATGGCTTCTCGATGTTTTCGGTGATCGAAAAGAGCAGCGGCGACTGGGTCGGTCGGATGGGGCCGTGGCAGCCGCTGGACTGGCCGGGCACTGAAGTCGGCTGGAGCATCCGGCGCGAAAGCTGGGGCAGCGGTTATGCACCGGAAGCGGCCGTTGCCAGCATCGACTGGGCGTTTGCCACACTGGGCTGGGACGAGGTGATCCACACCATCGATGCGGCCAACGAAAATTCCAAGGTCGTCGCGCGCAAGCTCGGCAGCACGTTGCTGCGCATGGGCGAACTCCCTCCACCGCACGGCGGCAAGCCCATTGAAATCTGGGGCCAGTCGCGCGAGCAATGGCGGGCGCGCCGCGCCGGCTGATGGCCATGCTGCACCCGCGCTTGGCAAGCGGCGCGGGTTGCGGCCAGACTTCCGGCGTGGTCGCTTTGGCCGCGCGTCACGGAGGCTGATGGATGTTTGCCGTGGTTCCCGATCCGATTCCCGCCCGCATGAAAGCCCTCAACCGGGCCGAGATCTGCGACGCCAACTTCATCGACTTCGTGCAGCAGTGGCAGGGCGATCCGACCCCGCGGCCTGCGCCTGACGCGCCGATCCTGCCGGGCAGCACGCTGGATGCGCAGGGCTTCGATGCGCTGTTCGAGTCGCAGCTGATCAGCCGCCACCTGGACCTGATGGCGCGCGTACTGCGCGTGCAGAACAAGGTTTTCTACACCATCGGCTCGTCCGGCCACGAGGGCAACGCGCTGGTGGCGCGGCTGGCGCGGCACACCGATCCGGCGTTCCTGCATTACCGTTCCGGCGCGTTCATGGCCGAGCGCTTCCGCCAGTTGCCGGACATGGATCCCGTGCTGGATGCGGCCCTGTCATTTGCCGCCAGTTGCGATGACCCGGCCAGTGGCGGGCGGCACAAGGTGTGGGGCAGCAAGCCGCTGTGGGTGTTGCCGCAAACCTCCACCATCGCCTCGCACCTGCCCAAGGCGTTGGGCACGGCCATGGCCATCGAGAGCGGGCGGCGCATCGGGCACACGTTGCCCATCCCCGACGACAGCGTGGTGATCTGCTCCTTCGGCGATGCCTCTTCCAACCACGCCACCGCGCAGACCGCCTTCAATACCGCCGCCTGGGCGGCTTACCAGCGGCTGCCGGCGCCGGTGCTGTTCGTCTGCGAAGACAACGGCATCGGCATCTCGGTGAAAACCCCGGACGGCTGGATCGCGCAGAACTTCAGCCACCGTCCGGGCCTGGACTACTTCTTTGCCGATGGCCTGGACCTGGCCAGCGGCCATGCACAGGTGCAACGCGCGCTGGAGCACTGCCGGCGCACGCGGCGGCCGACCTTCCTGCACCTGCGCACCACGCGGCTGATGGGCCATGCCGGCACCGATTTCGAAATCGAGTGGCGGCCGTTGCCGGAACTGTGCGCGGCCGAAGCCGCCGATCCGCTGCTGCGCTCGGCGCAGATCGCGCTGGAAACGGGGTGGATGGATCGTCAAACGCTGCTGCAGCGCTACGAGGCGATGCGCGCGCGCTGCTTTGCCGCTGCCGCCGAGGCCGACCGACGTCCCAAGCTGGAAGGCCTGGCGCAGATCGTGGCCCCGCTGGCGCCGTACTCGCCGGCGGCGGTGCAGGCCGAGGCCGGCCGGGTGGCCGCAGCCGACGCGCGCCTGGCGGCCTTCGGC
>NZ_JBFULB010000144.1:0-9727 GCF_056400545.1 Stenotrophomonas sp. P5_A8
ACAATGCCCTGGCCGACGCCTTCGCCCGCGCCAAACGGGGCGGCTGAGCCGGCGGCGGGTCCAGAGCGGGGACGCTTTCGGGCGGCCCCGGGCCTGTCTGGACCGATGGCACTTCTGGTTTCACCCGGCTTTGTTCACACTTCGCCTTCAATGCCCGTAGCTTGGGCAGGCGGGGAGGCCGTATGACCAGGGACCTGACAAGGCGGACCGACGCACGACRCCACACGGCGCCGTGCGCGTGGCCGTGCCCATGAGCCGCCGCGACCCCGCGACCGAACACAGCATCGACGCGGCGCTGCGCGACATCACCGAGCAGCACCGCCGGCTGGAGATGATCATCGAAGGTACCGCCGCCGGCACCTGGGAGTGGAACATCCAGGCCGGTCAGATGCGGATCAACGAGCGCTGGGCGCAGATTGTCGGTTACACCCGCGACGAACTGGCGCCGATCACCCCGGAGACCTTCTTCCGTCTGGTTCACCCCGATGACCTCGGCAAGTCCAACGCGCTGTTGCACGACCACTTGGAAGGCCGGTCGGCGCACTACGACAGCCTGTGCCGCATGCGCCACAAGGACGGGCACTGGATCTGGGTGCAGGACCGCGGCCGCGTCTACGAGTGGGACGCGCAGGGCCGCCCGTTGTGGATGGCTGGCGCGCATGCCGATGTGACCGACCTGCAGAACGCGCGCCAGGATGCGGCCAACATGCGCCAGCGCCTGCAGGCGGTGGTGGATGCGTCCGACGAAGTGGCGGTGATCGCCACCGATGTGGACGGCGTGGTCAACCTGTTCAACACCGGCGCGCAGAAGTTGCTGGGCTATCGAGCGGACGAAGTGATCGGCCGAGTCAACCCGAGCCTGTTCCATGATGTGGCGGAAATGCAGGCCTACCTGCAGCCCGAAGCCGATGCGGACGGGCGCCTGCCGACCGTTTTCGAGGCGCTTACCGCGCGCGCCGCGCAGGGTACCTGGTCGCACCAGTGGACCTTCGTGCGCAAGGACGGGCAGCGCCGCCAGGTGCGCCTGTCGATCAGTCCGCTGGACTGCGCCGGCGGCAACCGCATCGGGTATGTCGGCATGGCGGTGGACATCACTCCGATGCTGGAAGTGCGCGAGCAGGCTTACCTGGCCGCGGAGAAATTCGCCGGAGCGTTTTCCTCGGCCGCRCTGGGCATGGCGCTGGTGTCGCTGGAAGGCCGCTGGCTGGACGTCAACGACGCGCTGTGCGGCATTCTCGGCTATACCCGCGCCGAGCTGCTGGAGATCGATTTCCAGACCCTCACCCACGCCGATGACCTGCACACCGACCTGGCCCTGGTCGGGGATCTGCTGGCGGGGCGTCGCGACCATTACCACATGGACAAACGCTACCTGGGCAAGGCCGGCAACATCGTCTGGGGACGGTTGTCGGTGTCGCTGGTGCGCGCCGAAAACGGCGAACCGCTGCATTTCGTCTCGCAGATCCAGGACGTCACCGCCCAGCGCCAGAGCGGCCAGCAACTGCGCGAGTCCGAACAGCGCACCCGCATCACCCTGGATGCGGTGGCCGACATGGTGCTCACCCTGGACCTGCACGGCCAGATCCAGTACGCCAACGCGGCCGCCACCCGCGCACTGGCCGGCGCCGGCGCCGCGCCGCTGACCAACGGCCAGGTGCAGGACGTGATGGAGCTGACCACCGAGTACGCCCCGCGCTCGCCGCTGGACATCGCCGTGCTGCTGGACCCGGAAAGCAACGCAGTGGACCTGCACTCGGACCTGCTGCTGTCTGTCGGCGCGCGGCTGCTGCCGGTCGATGTGACCCGCGCCTGGCTGCGCGGCGAAGACGGAAAGACCAGCGGGGCGGTGTGGGTGATCCGCGATGTGACCCAGCAACGTGCGCGCCAGCGCGAGGCCCGGCACCTGGCCGAGGTCGATCCGCTGACCGAACTGAGCAACCGGCGAGGGTTCGAAGCCCACCTGCAGCAGGCGATCACCCGCGTGGCGCGCACCGGGCAGTCGGCCTCGCTGATGTTCATCGACCTGGACAACTTCAAGCCGATCAACGACAACCACGGCCACCTGGCCGGCGATGCCATGCTGTGGGCGGTGGCCAACGTGCTGCGCCATGGCGTGCGCGACTCGGACATCGTGGCGCGCCTGGGCGGTGACGAGTTCGCGGTGATCCTGGCCGGCTGCTCGCTCAAGCGTGCCCGCCGCATCGCCAGCGACCTGCTCGAGTCGGTGCGCGGCCTGACCATTCCCTGGGACCTGCAGCGGCTGGGGGTCGGGGCCAGCATCGGTATCGCCGCGATCGGCGGCAGCATGAGCGTGGACGACGCGGTCGCCGCTGCCGACGCCCAGTGCTACCGGGCCAAGGCCGAGGGGCGCGACAACGTCCAGGTGGAAACCCCGAGCGGCGGGCAACTGCCCGACCCGCTCGACGCAGTGGAAAGCAGCGAGGGCGGGGAAGGGTAGCCAACGCCCGTGGTCGGTGCGGCCCGTCTGCCGCTAAAGCTTCCGCCATGCCTGTCGATATCCCTACTGGAGCCGCCGTCGCTTGGCTCCGCGTTGGCCCGTGGCTGCCCCGCTTGTGTGGCCTGGACCGCATGCCGTTGCAACAAAGCGTCTGCAGGAAGCAGGACCATGTTGTACATGCCGCTGCCGTGACGTCACCCCACTGACGTCTTCGTAGTCCCCAAGCCAGACGATATGCCGCCGGGCGGTGCGCCCGTCGGATCCCAGCAACCGGGCACCGAGGATCACATGATGCATATTTCACGCATGCACGCGCCTGTGCAGGAACAGGTCGCCGACGCCGACGCCGGCGCAGGCTCGCCATGGCGCGCACTGGTGGCGCCTTTCGTGGCCCGCCGCGACGCGCGCGGTTCCGCCAACGCACTTGCACAGCGCCGCCAGTGCGAGCTGGAAGCGCAGGTTGCCGCACTGCATCGGGTGCAGGCGGTGATCGAGTTCGACCTGGACGGCACCATCCTGCAGGCCAACGACAACTTCCTGCAGGCCGTCGGCTATCGGCTGGACGAGATCCAGGGCCATCACCATGCGATGTTCGTCGAACCGGCGTTGGCGCAGAGCGTGGAATACCGTGATTTCTGGGCCACGCTGGGGCGGGGCGAATTTGATGCCGGCCAGTACCGGCGGCTGGGCAAGGGCGGCCGCGAGATCTGGATCCAGGCCTCCTACAACCCCGTACTGGACGGCAACGGGCGTCCGTACAAGGTGGTGAAGTTCGCCACCGACATCACCGCGCAGATGCAGCAGGCGGCCGATTTCTCCGGCCAGTTGGCGGCGATCAACAAGTCGCAGGCGGTGATCGAGTTCAGCCTGGACGGACGCATCCTGTCGGCCAACGATAATTTCCTGGCCACCACCGGCTACACGCTGGAGGAAGTGCGCGGCCAGCACCATTCGCTGTTCGTCGAGCCCGAGTACCGGCAGAGCCTGGAATACCGGCAGTTCYGGGAAAAGCTGGGGCGCGGCGAATACGACGCCGGCCAGTATCGACGGCTGGGCAAGGGGGGCCGGGAGGTCTGGATCCAGGCCTCCTACAACCCGATCTTCGACATGAACGGGCGTCCGTTCAAAGTGGTCAAATACGCCACCGACATCACCGCCCAGGTGCGCGATACCCATGCCATGCAGCAGGCCGTCGCGCAGACGCGCGAAGTGGTCGCGGCCGCCAAGGGCGGTGACCTGACCGGGCATATCGCCACGCAGGACAAGACCGGGCCGATCGCCGAACTCTGCGAGGGCATCAACGCGCTGGTCGAGGCCATGGCGGGCATCATCAGCCAGATCAAGTTCGCCGCCGACACCATTGCCGTGGGCGCCAGCGAGATTGCCGAGGGCAACAGCGACCTGTCGGAGCGTACCGAACAGCAGGCGGCGTCGCTGGAGGAGACCGCCGTCTCGATGAAGGGACTGGCCGCCACCGTGCATCAGACCGCCGCCAACGCGCGCCAGGCCAGCGAGCTGGCCAGTGGTGCGGTCGACGTGGCCGCGCAGGGCGGGCACGTGGTGCATGAAGTGGTCTCGACCATGGCGCTGATCAACCAGTCCTCGCGCCGCATCGTGGACATCATCGGGGTCATCGACGGCATCGCCTTCCAGACCAACATCCTGGCGCTCAATGCCGCAGTGGAAGCGGCACGAGCAGGCGAACACGGGCGCGGCTTCGCCGTGGTCGCCACCGAGATCCGCGGGCTGTCGCAGCGCTCGGCCAGCGCCGCCAAGGAGATCAAGCAGCTGATCGCCGATTCGGTGGAGAAGGTCGGCACCGGCACCGGGCAGGTCGAAAGCGCTGGCCGCACCATGGATGAGATCGTGGTCAACGTGAAGCGGGTCAGCGCACTGATCACCGAGATCAGCACCGCGGCCCAGCAGCAGAGCGAGAGCATCGGCCAGATCAACCAGGCCGTCGACCATATCGACGAGGGCACGCAGCAGAATGCGGCCCTGGTCGAAGAAGCCTCGGCCGCCGCGCGCAGCATGGAAGAGCAGGCCACCCAGCTGCTGCAGACCGTGGCGGCGTTCCGGGTGGATGCCGGGCAGGGCGCCGCGCGCACGGCCGGCGTGGTGGCCATGCACGGCGGGCATCCAACGCTGCGGCTGGTCTAGCCCACGCGTACCCTGCGGCGCCGACATGCGGGCGGGGTGCGGTTGCCAGGCCCTGCCCGTAGGCATGGGTGAACCGGTCGGCCTCGGCGCGGACACCGAGCTTGTGCGCATCGCCATGACGCGTTGCCGGCTGATAAAGCGTCGTCGATTGGCAATGCGGCCAGCACCAATGTGCTCGTTGTTGCATGGCATGACGCTAGCTGCAAATCCTTGCAAAACACGTCATTCAACGTGCTTTTACCACTCCTTGCATGGCGCCTTTCGGGGGCGCGGTGGTCTCCTTGTCGGCACGCGTTCCACCCACGTTCGGGTTGCGCAGATGCAGTCAGTTGTACTCACCACCCACGCTTTCAAGGATAAAAATGAACCCTCTCAATCGAACCCATGCCAAGGCACGCCAGGGCGGCTTCACCCTGATTGAACTGATGATCGTCGTCGCCATCATCGCCATCCTGGCGGCCGTCGCCCTGCCGCAGTACCAGAACTATGTCGCCAAGTCGCAGACCTCGGCTGCGCTGGCTGAGCTGACCCCGGGCAAGCTTGGCGTGGAGACGATCTACGCCGAGGGCGGGCCGACGACGTCGGACCTGGGCGACATCGGCATGACCGACCAGACGTCCCGGTGCAGTGACATTGCCTTGACCATGGCGCCGACCGGTGCGGCCAGCCTGATCTGCACCCTGGTTGGGAGTGGCAAGGTGAACGGTACGCTCACCCTGGCACGGGACATCCAGGGCGCCTGGAGCTGCTCCGGCTCGATGTCTGACAAGACCCTGCTGCCGTCGAACTGCCGCAGCACTACGCCCTGATAGTCGTGCGGGATGAACCAGTGGCCGAGGCGGCGCATGGCGCGGCCTCGGTCACTGGCCATCAACGCCAGGCCATGGTCGCTTTGCTTGAAAACGCCGTCATCGCTGTGACACCCACGCACCTGTCCACGCCACGGGCTACCGTCAATCAACGCCTCGCCATGCCACCGCGCCAGCGCGGTATCACGCTGATCGAGCTGATCATTGCCGTGGGCACGTTGGCCGTGCTGCTCACCTTCGCCATTCCCGGCTACCGCAACCACACGGCACGCGCGCGTATCAGTGCGATGTTGGCGGAGATATCCGAAGGCAAGGCCGGCGCCGAGCGCCTTGCGACCCATGAATCACCGTGGGACTACGTCAGTGATCCTGCTGCGGTCGGACTCAATGGGCCGGCCTCGCTGTGCACCACCATCGTCGTGGACATCATCGCCTCTGCACGCACCGCACATCTCTATTGTGGCGGCGCGCGCTTCGACTTCGTCGCCCTGGACTACACGGCCGAGGCGGGGTGGCGATGCACGACCCGCTCGCATGCTGCGGTCTCGCGCACCGATTGGGCGCCGGAAGGCTGCGTCCCCCATATCGCGCGCCGCTCACCATGAACTGTGCTGCCGTCGCCGTGGTCGGTCCACGTCTGTCCCGGTACGCCGGCGGGACGGCACGGCAATGCAGCGCAATGCCCATTCCCGGTGATTCCTCCGGCGAACCGGTGCGGATACCGCCAGGCGTCACCACGCTGTGGATGCAGTTGCGCGGCACTACCGTCATCCAAAGTGCGGAAGGCCGCTTCGAGCTGCGTCGCGGTGAATGGCTCATGCTCGGGCGCGAGGCTGGGCCGCTCCTTCAGGCCGGGCGCCTCGGCATGTGCGTGGGCGTCTGCCTGAGCGCCGATACCCTGACCGCGCTGGGTGCAGGTGCGTCCCCGCTATACCCCGGCAGGGGCCGGATGCCGCGTGGCGACCTGCAGATGGCAACCCGGGTATGGCGTCGGATCGCCGGGGGGCGGGGCACCGACATGGACCGTCCCGCCGACCCGCGCCCCCTGCTGCTGCTCATGGCCGAGCTGCAGCGGGACATCGCTTCGCGGGCGGCGCGCTGCCCTGGACCCTCGATGGTGCGCAAGCACCAGGTCCTGACCTGCCTGCAGAACGCGTGTCTGTTCGTGCACGGCCACCTCGAGCGCCCCGTCAGCGCGCGCGAACTGGCGCAGTGGGTAGGCCTGCCCACTCGATATTTCTCCGAAGCCTTTCTGGCTGCCTACGATCAATCGCCGCAACAGTTCGGGACGCGGGTAAGGCTCGAGCACGCCGCTGCCCGGGTACGTCGCGGCGACATGTCCGTTGACGAGGCGGCCCCCGCCATCGGCTTCAAGCATGCCGGTACGTTCCTGCGCGCCTTCCGCGCCAGCTTCGGGGTCAGCCTGGGCAACTACTGCGCGCGCTGACGCTGTTACCGTCAGTTCCGCCTTTCCACACGATGGATGCTCGATGCCGCATTGAGGCGGGCGAGGTAGCGGGGCAGATGGCGAGTTCCCGGACGGGCTGCCAGGGGTATCTGAGCGGGGCGTGCGGCATGGGCGTTCCTTCGCCGAAAGGGTGCCCCGGTACCCCAAAACGCAAAAGGCCAGATCCGTCGGATCTGGCCTTTGCAATTCCATGGTGCCGAAGGTGGGACTCGAACCCACACGCTTTTAAGGGCGGCGGATTTTGAGTCCRCTGCGTCTACCGATTCCGCCACTTCGGCTGGCTGGCCGCGTAGTGTATACAACTTGAGACGGTCTGGGGAGGCCTGAATGCTTCAGACCGCATGTCGGCGTCATCGGACCGGCACGCTATACTCATCGCGCTGAACCATACAGGGAGCCGGAATGAGCACGTTGCAGGATCTGCGCGTACTGGTGGTGGAGAACGACGAGATGAGCGCGGCGCTGCTGCAGATGCAGCTGGCACAGTCCGGCGCCGTTGTCGTGGGCCTTGCCGCCTCGGTTGCCGAGTCATTGCGCCTGCTGGGCACAAGCGAGCCGCAGGTGGCGTTGCTGGATTACCGGCTGGCCAATAATGAAACGAGTGAAGCCGTCGCCGAGGCACTGAGTGCGCGCGGGATTCCGTTCGTGCTGACCACCGGCATGGCCCCGGATCATCTGCCGGCGGCGCTGCGTGCGGGGGTGGTGTTGAGCAAACCGTACCTGACCGCCGAGTTGATTGCGGCATTGGCCCGCGCGCTGCAGGGCGCCTCGGTCGCCAGCTGATCGCGGCGGCTCAGGCCGCTTCGGTGTGCGCCAGGTCGACCGGTTCGCGGTCGTCCAGGATGCGGTAAAGCGCGGCCAGGTCCTGTGGGTCCGGATTGAGCCACGCATCCAGGTATTCCGGCCGGATCGGCACGATGCAGCGGTCGTGGCCGGCCGCAGCGACGTCGCGCGGCGGTTCATCGGTGATCGCGGCGAACGATAGCAGGCGTCCTTCCGGACCTTCCCACTCCGACCACAGGCAGGCGATCAAAAGATCGCGCGGTGGCTGCGGTCGAAATTCCAGGACGACGTTACCCGGCTTCTCGCCGGGCGCCAGTGCGCGCTGCTCCAGCGCGTGGCGCGGCACATGCTCGTAGAACGACTGCACCACCACTACGCCGTGGCGATGTCCGAAGGCGCTCTTCCAGTAGGGCTCCAGGCTGTCGCGGCGCGCGTTGTAGGTGCCGGGGTAGAGGGTGTCGTTACGCGCTGGCTTGTCCGGCAGGCGGCATTGGTAGCGCATCGGCTTGATCACGCGCTGGCCGTGTTCGGACACGATCACCGGTGCGTATACGCCGGGGAAGATGCGGCTGTCGCGCGGTAGCAACCCGCTGCGGCGCAGGTCATCCAGGCGCGCTTGCGCGCGTTCGACCCGGTTGCCGGCGATGCGCGCCTCGTTGCGGGCCTTCTGCGTCGGGCGGGCGGCCAGGGCAGCTTCGGCCGCAGTGAGGCGGGCGCTTTGCAGGCGGATCTCCTGGTCGAGGGTCTGCATTTCCTCGGCGTGCCACTGCTGGATCTTCGCCACGATGTCCTGGCCCTGGGCGGTGCGCGCACCGGCAAAGCCATCGTCCATGGCCTTGGGCGTCTTGGGGCGCTGCTTGCCGGCGTCGTGGGCGTAGAGCTGGGCGAATTCGTCCAGCGACATCATGGCCCCGTACTCGCGGACCAGCTTGGTGTAATCGGCGCGGATCTGGGCGGAGTAGCACATGCGCACAGGATAAGGCGATTGGTCGCACCCGATGAGAAAGGGAAGGTGCATGCTGATGGTCCATTCACCGGAGTGCGTTCCGCCATGTCCCTGCCTGATGGCCTGCAGTGTTTCCCCCATCCGCCCAGCGTTGCCGAATACCGTGAACTGCGGGTGCTGGCCGGGCTGAGCCCGAAGTCGCTGGCGGCGGCCACGGTGGGCCTGCCCAATACGGTGTTCGGGGTGAGTATCCGCGACGGCGAACGCCTGCTGGCGATGGGCCGGCTGATCGGCGATCGCGGGTGTTTCCTGCAGGTGGTGGATATCGCGGTGCTGCCGCAATGGCAGGGCAGGGGGCTGGGCAAGGCGGTGATGCAGCAGCTGGATCAGTGGCTGCACGCCAATGCGGTGGGCGCGTATGTGAGCCTGATCGCCGACGGGCAGGCCAATGCCCTGTATGCGCAGTTCGGGTTCGTGGAAACCGCGCCGCGATCGGTGGGGATGGCCAAGGTCATCGGCTGAAAACAAAAAGCCCCGACCGAAGTCAGGGCTGTTTGTTTGWAGCTGGCGTCCCCACGGGGATTCGAACCCCGGTCGCCACCGTGAAAGGGTGATGTCCTAGGCCTCTAGACGATGGGGACGCGTTAAACCGAATTTTGGCTTCTGTCGGACGGCCTGTGTCCGGAGAAGTGGTGGAGCCAGGCGGGATCGAACCGCCGACCTCCTGCATGCCATGCAGGCGCTCTCCCAGCTGAGCTATGGCCCCGCGTTGATGCTGCGAGCCGCCTATCATAATGGCGTTGTGGCGGGATGGGAAGCTTTTTATTCGTCAACCCACGGTCGGCACCTGCAAGGCGCGTCCAAACAAAAAGCCCCGACCGAAGTCAGGGCTGTTTGTTTGAAGCTGGCGTCCCCACGGGGATTCGAACCCCGGTCGCCACCGTGAAAGGGTGATGTCCTAGGCCTCTAGACGATGGGGACGCGTTAAACCGAATTTTGGCTTCTGTCGGACGGCCTGTGTCCGGAGAAGTGGTGGAGCCAGGCGGGATCGAACCGCCGACCTCCTGCATGCCATGCAGGCGCTCTCCCAGCTGAGCTATGGC
>NZ_JBFULB010000145.1:0-9683 GCF_056400545.1 Stenotrophomonas sp. P5_A8
CCCCATGGGTGGCTGCTCGACCAGGCTGGCCCGCGCTTATGCGGCGGCCGGCGCAGCCAGATTCAGCGCAGCCACCCATGGGGTGGCTCTACCCCCTCACCGGGAATCCCCTTGCCACGCCAGCCAACCGCCAGCGCCCCCACGCCCACCGACGATGCCTTCGTCGCGCGCCTGCTGCCGTGGTTCGACGGCCACGGCCGGCATGATCTGCCGTGGCAGCATCCACGCTCGCCGTACCGGGTGTGGCTGTCGGAGATCATGCTGCAGCAGACCCAGGTCAGCACGGTCATCCCCTACTTCCTGAAATTCCTGCAGGTGTTCCCCACCCTGCCCGCCCTGGCGGCCGCCAGCAACGATGCGGTGATGGYGCAGTGGGCCGGGCTGGGCTACTACGCCCGCGCGCGCAACCTGCATGCGGCGGCCAAGCGCTGCGTCGAGCTGCACGGCGGCGAGCTGCCGCGCGATGTCGATGCGCTGCATGCGCTGCCGGGCATCGGCCGCAGCACGGCAGGCGCGATCCTCAGCCAGGCCTGGAACGACCGCTTTGCGATCCTCGACGGCAATGTCAAACGCGTGCTGACCCGCTACCACGGCATCGAGGGTTTCCCCGGCCTGCCGGCGGTGGAAAAAATGCTGTGGGCATTGGCCGAAGCACACGTACAGCATGTGCCCGACGCGCGCCTGGCCGATTACACCCAGGCGCAGATGGACCTGGGCGCGACGATCTGCACCCGCAGCCGGCCCGCGTGCGCGATCTGCCCGCTGCAGGACGACTGCGTGGCACGCCGCGAAGGCCGCACGGACCAGCTGCCCACGCCCAAACCGAGCAAGACCCTGCCCGAACGCGAGGCGGTGGCGTTGCTGCTGCGCGACGGCAGCGGCCGCGTATTGCTGCAGAAGCGGCCGGACACCGGCATCTGGGCACAGCTGTGGACGCTGCCGCAGGCCGACAGCGGCATGCAGTTGCAGGACTGGTTCGACGCGCACATCGACGGTTCGCTGGAAGATGCCGAGCCGCTGCCGGTGCTGCAGCACACCTTCAKCCATTACCGGCTGCACCTGCAGGTACTGGTGTGCCGGGTGCAGGGCCTGCGCGCGGAAGATCCCGGCCTGCGCTGGGTCGATGCCCAGGCACTGGCCACGCTTGGCCTGCCCGCCCCGATCCGCAAGCTGCTGGAGACCGGCGCGCCGCCCGCATCGCCCAAGCGCCGTACAATGCGACGCGCACCATCCTCACCCGATTCCGAGTAAGCCATGCCCCGCACCGTTTTCTGCCAGTACGAACAACGCGACACCGAAGGCCTGGACTTCGTGCCCTACCCCGGCGAACTGGGCCAGCGCATCTTCAACGGCATCGGCAAGAGCGCCTGGAGTGCCTGGCTGGCGCACCAGACCATGCTGATCAACGAAAACCGGCTGTCGCCGCGCGATCCCAAGCACCGCGCGTTCCTGGAAACCGAGCTGGTGAAATACCTGTTCGAGAAGGACGCCGAGAAGCCGGCCGGATTCGTTCCCGAGGCGTGATTCCAGCGCGCTGCCGACCTGCAGCCGGCAGCGATCGGCTCCTCCGGCGGCACCCCGCTGCCATGCATTCTCCGCCCGCGCGCGCGGCAGTGGCCGGGACGCAACGACCGATCATGAGACGCCCTACGCGACGGCCGAACGGCCGGCACGCAGTTACTTCGCCGGCGCGGCCTGGGCTTCCTCGCGCTCCTGCACCTGCGCCTGGCGCAGCTGCTTCTCCGAGGAACGCAGGGCCTGCACATCCAGCTTGCGGATGCTGTCAATGAAGCACGGCATGTTCATCGGGCCCTGGGTCGGGTCGCGCACCAGCACCTTGTCGAAGCGTGCCGAGACCCGCCCGACCCTGCTGGTCAGCGCGATCGCCGGCGCGTAGTCCAGGCCCTGGCAGGGCCCGCGCAGTTCCAGCAGATAGCCTTCGCTCGGCCGCGTCCACACTGCCAACGCGCTGTCGCCCAGTTCGGTCCAACCCGACAACGATCCGTACAGCGGCATGTCCTGCTGCGGCGGGCCGGCATGGGCACGGTAGAGGGCCAGCCGCTCATCGCCGCTCAAGCGGCCGGTGGTCGCGCAGCCGACCAGGGTCAGGCACAGCGCGGCGGTTGCGATCAGGGTCTTCATGGCGCCTCCATCGGGGATGAATGCGCCGATGATGCACCCCTCGCGTGAGGCCGGCGCCATGGTCGCGCCGGCCATTGAGCGGCCAGCTCAGACCTGGCTGTGGGCCAGTGCGTGCAGGCGCCCTTCGCGCAGCTCCAGCACGCGGTCGAGCTTGCGCGCCAGGCTGCGGTCGTGGGTCACCAGCACCAGGCTGGTGTGGTACGCACGGTTCAACTCCAGCATCAGCTCGAACACGGTGCCGGCGGTCTTGTCGTCCAGGTTGCCGGTTGGCTCGTCGCCCAGCACGCACGCCGGCCGGTTGACCAGCGCGCGCGCCACGGCGGCACGCTGGCGCTCGCCGCCGGACAGCTCGCCGGGCTTGTGCTCCAGCCGATGCCCCAGCCCGACCGATTCCAGCAGGGCCTGCGCGCGGCTCTTGGCCGTCGCCACCGCTTCGCCGCCCAGCAGCCCCGGCATCATCACGTTTTCCAGCGCGGTGAATTCCGGCAGCAGGTGGTGGAACTGGTACACAAAGCCAAGCGCGCGGTTGCGCAGCTGGCCACGCTGGCCGTCAGACAGCCCGGACATGCGCTGGCCGGCCACGAACACCTCACCGGCGGTCGGCGTATCCAGCCCGCCCAGCAGGTGCAGCAGGGTGCYCTTGCCGGCGCCGGAGGCACCGATGATGGCCACCGTCTCACCGGCGGTTACGCTCAGATCCAGGCCGTTGAACACCGGGGTCTGCATGCGACCTTCGGCATAGGTCTTGGCGAGCCCTTCGGCGCGGATCACTTCATCGCCGCGGTTGATCGGCTCATTCATAGCGCAGGGCCTCCGCCGGCTGGGTGCGGGCGGCGCGCCACGCGGGGTACAGCGTGGCCAGGAAGCTCATGGCCAGCGCGATCACGGTGATGACGATGATGTCCGGGGTCTGCATGTCGGTCGGCAGGCCGGTGATGTAGTAGACGTCCTCCGGCAGCAGCTTGACGTTGAACAGGGTTTCGATCGCACCGAGGATGCGCTCCAGGTTCAAGGTCAGGGTGATGCCGCCGATCACGCCGGCAACGGTGCCGATGATGCCGATCAGCGAGCCCTGCACCATGAACACCTGCATCACCCCGCCCGGGGTGAGCCCCAGCGTGCGCAGGATGGCGATGTCGGCCTGCTTGTCGGTGACCAGCATCACCTGCGAGGACACCAGATTGAACGCGCCCATGGCGATGATCAGCGAGAGCAGGATGCCCATCACCACCTTTTCCATGCGCAGCGAGTGGTACAGGTTGGCGTTCTGCTGGGTCCAGTCGCTGACCCGGTAACCGCCGCCCAGGGTGTGGGCCAGGTCCACGCCCACGTCCAGCGCCTTGTCCATGTCATGCAGTTTCAGCCGCACGCCGGTGACCCCGTCCATGCGCAGCACGCGCTCCAGGTCGGCCATGTTGGCGAACGCCACGCCCTTGTCGATTTCGTTGTAGCCGGCCTCGAAGATGCCGCTGACGGTGAAGCGCTTCAGCCGCGGCATCGCCCCGACCGGGGTGCCCTGCACTTCGGCCAGCGTCACCAGCACGGTGTCGCCGACATCCACGCCCAGCCAGATCGCCAGCTCCTTGCCGACCAGCAGGTTGTAGCTGCCGGTCGTAAGGCTGTCGAAGCTGCCCTTGACCAGTTTCTGGTTGATCACCGAGACACCCGGCTCCAGCGCCGGATCGATGCCCTGCACGATCGCACCCTGCACGCGCGGACCGCTGAGCATGGCCTGGATCTCGATATACGGCGCGGCACCCGCTACGCGCGGATCCTTCTTGGCCGTATCCACCGCACGCTGCCAGTCCGACATCGGCGCGCCGTCGGTGGTGATGGTGGTATGGGCGGTCATCTGCAGCAGGCGGTCGCGGATTTCCTTCTGGAAACCACTCATCACCGCCAGCGTGGTGATCAGCACGGTAACGCCAAGGGCGATACCGAGGATGGAGGCCATCGAAATGAAGGAGATGAAACCGTTGCGGCGTTTGGCGCGCAGATAGCGCAGACCGATTGAAACAGGGATGGGTTTGAACATGCAGGTGCGCCGGACAATTCAGGCTATGGTGCCACTGCCGGACGTGAACGGGAAATGCAGTGTGCGCGGACGGCCAGACGCAGTTCACGTCGCGACGCCGGCGCCAGCGTATCGGGCCAGAACAGCCGCCAGCGCCGCCGCCCCTGCTGGCGCCAGGCCAGTTGCAGCAGGACCCCGCGATCGGACAATTGCAGGTCCTCGACGGCCTTGCCGTCTACCTGTGCCAAGGCTTCACCAGGCAGAATCACGATGCGCTGCGCCGGCGTCCGCCAATACCGCCATGCCTCGGCCCCGCCCAACAACAGGGCCAGCAGCGATGCGGGCCAGCGCAGCCCGGCGGGCAGGTCACTGCTGCACAGCGCCCAAGGCGCCAGCGCGGTGATCAGCAGCTGCGCCCCGCACTGCCAGCGCGAGGGGCGCCACTCAAGCCGGCAGGGCGCGGATCCGGGCGATGAGCGCGGCGGGCTGGGCATGCGGGCACTCCTCGTAACCCATGAACCAGCGCCACAACTTATCGTCCTCGCTCTCCAGCAGGAACAGGAAAACCTCGCGCTCTTCGGTAGGGGCCTGCAACCAGCAACGGTCCAGGTAACGGCCGAACAGCTGGTCCAGCTCGCGCATGCYGCGGCGGCAACGCCAGCGCAGCTTCTTCAGTTCAGTGGCTTCGTCCATCGACGTGGATGCATCCATAAAGGCGGCGACCGCTGGGTCGCCCGAAACGACAGCGGCACCAGACCTTCCGGTCGGTGCCGCCGATGTCGCCCGCGCCTGCGCGCGGGCGGTGCTGAAACCACTCAATCAGGCGCGGCGCGCCATCATCAGCTTCTTGATCTCGGCAATGGCCAGCGCCGGGTTCAAGCCCTTCGGGCAGGTCCGCGAGCAGTTCATGATGGTGTGGCAGCGGTACAGCTTGAACGGGTCTTCCAGCTCGTCCAGGCGCGCACCGGTGTCTTCATCGCGCGAGTCGACGATCCAGCGGTAGGCCTGCAGCAGGATCGCCGGGCCCAGGTAACGCTCGCCGTTCCACCAGTAGCTCGGGCAGCTGGTCGAGCAGCACGCGCACAGGATGCACTCGTACAGGCCGTCGAGCTTCTTGCGGTCTTCCGGCGACTGCAGGCGCTCGCGATCCGGCGGCGGCGGGGTCTGGGTACGGATCCACGGCTTGATCGAGGCGTACTGCGCGTAGAAGTGGGTCAGGTCCGGAACCAGATCCTTGACCACGCTCATGTGCGGCAGCGGGTAGATCGGCACTTCGGCCTTGCCGCAGTCGGCGATGGCGCGGGTGCAGGCCAGCGTGTTGGTGCCGTCGATGTTCATCGCGCACGAACCGCAGATGCCCTCGCGGCACGAACGACGGAAGGTCAGGGTCGGATCGACCTCGTTCTTGATCTTGATCAGCGCGTCCAGAACCATCGGGCCGCAGCTGTCCAGGTCGATCTCGTACGTGTCGGTACGCGGGTTGCTGTCGTCGTCGGGACTCCAGCGGTAGATCTTGAAAGTGCGCGTGTTCTTCGCACCGCTCTTGGCGGGGAAGTGCTTGCCCTTTCCGATCTTGGAATTCTTGGGGAGGGAAAACTCGGCCATGGCTGTTCTCGTTGGCTCAGGCGGCTCGCGCTGCGAAGCAGGCGCGGGTTGCACGGAAGATGAGGAAGTCGACACCGCCGGCCAGCGGCGCACGTACCACCCCACCCGGGTGGGTGGCGGTGGTCGCGAGCGCTGCGTGGACGGAGGTCATGCCGCAGGTCTCTTAGTAAACGCGCGGCTTGGGCGGCACCACGTCCACGTCCTTGCTCAACGTGTACATGTGCACCGGACGGTAGTCGAAGCTGCACTTGCCGTTGTCGTCGACGTTGACCAGCGTGTGCTTCTGCCAGTTGACGTCGTCGCGGTCCGGGAAGTCCTCATGCGCATGCGCGCCACGGCTTTCCTTGCGCTGTTCGGCCGAATTGATCGTTGCCACCGCATTGAGCAGCAGGTTGTTCAGCTCGTAGGTTTCGATCAGGTCCGAGTTCCACACCAGCGAGCGGTCGGTCACCTTGACGTCCTGGAAGGAGTCGAAGATTTCGGACATCTTGGCGCAGCCCTCTTCCAGCGTTTTGCTGGTACGGAACACCGCTGCATCGTTCTGCATGGTGMGCTGCATGTTGTCGCGGATGACCGAGGTCGGGGTGTCGCCGTTGGCGTAACGCAGCTTGTCCAGCAGGCCCAGCGCCTTGTCGCACGCATCCGACGGCAGGGTCTTGTGCGGCGCGCCGGACTTGATGGTCTCAGCGCAACGGTTGGCCACCGCACGACCGAACACGACCAGATCCAGCAGCGAGTTCGAACCCAGGCGGTTGGCACCGTGCACGGAGACGCAGGCCGCTTCGCCGATCGCATACAGGCCCGGCACCACCGCATCGGGGTTGTCGCCGACCTTGCGCACGACTTCGCCGTGGTAGTTGGTCGGGATGCCACCCATGTTGTAGTGCACGGTCGGGATGACCGGGATCGGCTGGGAGTGCACGTCCACGCCGGCGAAGATCCGCGCGCTTTCGGCGATACCCGGCAGCTTGTCGTCGATCACGCCCGGGCCGAGGTGGGTCAGGTCGAGCAGGATGTGGTCCTTGTGCTCGCCGACGCCGCGGCCTTCGCGGATTTCAATGGTCATCGAACGCGACACCACGTCGCGCGAGGCCAGATCCTTGTAGTGCGGTGCGTAGCGCTCCATGAAGCGCTCGCCGTTGCTGTTGCGCAGGATGCCGCCTTCGCCGCGCACGCCTTCGGTGATCAGGCAGCCGGCGCCGTAGATACCGGTCGGGTGGAACTGCACGAACTCCATGTCCTGCATCGGCAGGCCGGCACGCATGACCAGACCGCCGCCGTCGCCGGTGCAGGTGTGGGCCGAGGTGGCGCTGAAGTAGGCGCGGCCGTAGCCGCCGGTGGCCAGCACCACGCCGTGGGCGCGGAACAGGTGCAGCGAGCCGTCGGCCATGTCCAGGGCGAGCACGCCGCGGCAGACGCCTTCGTCATCGAAGATCAGGTCGAGGGCGAAGTACTCGATCATGAAGCGCGCGTTGTGCGCCAGCGACTGCTGGTACAGCGTGTGCAGCATGGCGTGGCCGGTACGGTCGGCGGCGGCGCAGGTACGCTGCGCGGACGGGCCTTCGCCGTACTTGGTGGTCATGCCGCCGAACGGGCGCTGGTAGATCTTGCCCTCTTCGGTACGGCTGAACGGCACGCCGTAGTGCTCCAGTTCGATGATGGCCGGAATCGCTTCGCGGCACATGTACTCGATCGCGTCCTGGTCACCCAGCCAATCCGAGCCCTTGATGGTGTCGAAGAAGTGGTAGCGCCAGTCGTCCTCACCCATGTTGCCCAGCGCGGCGGAGATGCCACCCTGCGCGGCCACGGTGTGGGAACGGGTCGGGAAGACCTTGGTCAGGCAGACGGTCTGCAGGCCCTTGGCGGCAAGACCGAACGTAGCGCGCAGGCCAGCACCGCCGGCGCCGACCACGACCATGTCGTACTTGTGTTCCGTAATCTTGTAAGCGGACATCTAATCTGGATTCCTGTCTTGGTGCCTGGACTCAGGCAACGCCGAGCGCAATGCGGGCGACCGCAAACACACTGACGATCGCGCCGAGCACGGCGATGAACTTCACCGTGGTCTGCAGCGCCAGGGCCAGCAGCGAGTTGTGGATGTAGTCTTCCAGCACGACCTGCAGGCCGAGCTGGGCGTGCCAGAACATCGCGACCAGGAAGCCGACCAGCAGCACCGCATTCCACGGCTTGGACACCGCGTCGGTGGCGGTCACGTAATCGGCGCCGATCAGGCTCAGCACGAACACCAGGAACCAGATGGTCAGGCCGACCAGCGCGGTGGCGGTCAGGCGCTGCATCACGAAGTGCTCGGTGCCGGTCTTGGCGGCGCCCAGGCCACGCACGTTCTTCAGCGGGGTACGGTACTTGTTCATGCGGCCGCTCCCAGGAAGACGTAGGCCCACACCAGCGCGGTGATCACCAGGCTGGCGAACACCGAGATCCAGCTGCTGCGCACGAAGGCGGGGATGGAGAAGCCGATCGCGAAGTCCTGCACGATATGGCGCAGGCCATTGCACAGGTGGTAGGCGAAGGACCAGGTCCATGCGAACAGGAACAGCTTGCCGTACCAGCTGCCGGCATGGCCGGTGAAGCAGTTCCAGGATTCAGGACCCATCATCAGGGCGAGCAGGCCGCCGGCAATGATCAGGGCTCCAACAGACAGAAAGATGCCGGTGGCTCGATGCAGGATCGAGGTGGCCATCTGGATCTGCCAGCGATACACCTGAAGGTGCGGGGAAAGGGGACGTTCTCTGGCGGCCATTCGCTGGGCTCGTTGTCTCGGCTGGGCGGCGCAATGCCGCGTTGGCTCAATGCTGATCAGAAATCGATGCAGCGTCCGTTTTTCTCCCAATCTCCATACCGCACCGGATCGAGTCCGCCGCGGCCACCAATCTCCACAGGCACCGCGGGCGTCTCGGGAAGCGGCTGCTTCTCGTCGACCTGCGGGGCATCGGAGTCGGATTCTGGAGTGGGGGTTGTTTGGCCTATCATGGGTGGTCTCGCAACGCACAAATTTTAGACCCCGTTCACGTGCCTGACAACCTGCCCATGGAATTCAACGGCTTTCCGCGCCTCCCCGGTCACCAGCTGCTCAGTCTGGAGGGCACCGATGCAGCGGCATTTGCCCACGCCCAGTTTTCCAGCGACGTCACCGCCCTGCCCGAGCGGCATTGGCAATGGAGCGCCTGGCTGAGCGCCAAAGGCCGCACCATTGCTGTGTTCCAGCTGATTCGCGTGGACCCGGACACGGTGCTGCTGGTGCTCGCCGACGGTGATGCCGATGCGATTGCGTCGCAGTTGCAGCGTTTTGTATTCCGTCGCAAGGTCAGGATCGCGGTCCGCAATGACCTGATCGTGGCCGGCAGCTTTACCGCACCGGACGCCGCCTCGGGCGCAGCAATCGCTGCACATGGTGAGACGCTGGAGCTGGATGTGGGCAGCTACGCGCTGCCGCGGACGCTGCGCATTGCCCCGGCGCACGCCGATGAAGCCGCCGATTCTGCCGGCTTCGATCTGGCCTGGCGTCAATCCGATCTGCGCTACGGCGTGCCGCGGCTGGACCTGCCGCAACGCGAACAATGGACCCCGCAGCAACTCGGCCTGGACCGCTTGAACGGTTACAGCGTCAAGAAGGGCTGCTATCCCGGCCAGGAAATCGTGGCCCGCACCCATTTCCTGGGCAAGGCCAAGCGCGCATTGCAGTTGCTGCGCGTGGTCGACGGCGCAGTCAGCGGCGCGCAGGTCCAGCAGAACGGGACCGCCATCGGCACCCTGGCCAGCGTGGCCGGCGACCTGGCGCTAGCGGTACTGCCGCTGGAGATGCCCGGCGATCCGTTGTCGGTGGATGGCATCGACGCCGTGCCGCTGCCGTTGCTGGAGGGTCTGGCGCGGTAGGCATCAACCGTTGGTCGATGCGCCACAC
>NZ_JBFULB010000146.1:0-9639 GCF_056400545.1 Stenotrophomonas sp. P5_A8
GGGTTGGCAGGAGCGTAGGACGCACTGGATGGCGCCCGCGAGCCCCCACGGACGGGTTTACGGCGCGTCCTGCCAAACCCATCCCGTCCCTCGCAAACGCAGTGACAAACGGCCCGCCATACACCCCCGTCGGTTGTACAACGCGCCCCCGCGCACTACGATCCCTTGCGTTCGCGCAGCCGCCACGGTGGCGCGCGTTGCCCCTTTTCATCGCGCAGGCCCGGCCTGCGCCAGTCAATCGAGGTCTCCATGGTCATCAAACCGCGTGTGCGCGGCTTCATCTGCGTCACCACCCATCCTGTCGGCTGCGATGCGGCCGTCAAGCAGCAGATCGAGTACATCCAGTCCAAGCCGAAGATTGCCAACGGCCCGAAGAAGGTCCTGGTGCTGGGTGCATCCACCGGCTACGGCCTGGCAGCGCGCATCACCGCCGCCTTCGGCAGCGATGCGGCCACCCTCGGCGTGTTCTTCGAGCGCCCGGGTACCGAAACCAAGCCCGGCACCGCCGGCTGGTACAACACCGCCGCTTTCCACAAGTACGCCGAACAGGCTGGCCTGTACGCCAAGAGCGTCAACGGYGATGCGTTCTCCGATGAGGTCAAGGCCAAGGTCATCGAGCTGATCAAGCAGGACCTGGGCCAGGTCGACCAGGTCGTGTACAGCCTGGCCGCACCGCGCCGCAAGCATCCCAAGACCGGCGAAGTGATCAGCTCCACGCTCAAGCCGATCGGCGCGCCGATCACCCTGCGCGGGCTGGATACCGACAASGAAGTGATCACCGAAACCACGATCCAACCGGCCAGCCCGGAAGAAGTCGCCGGTACGGTCGCGGTCATGGGCGGCGAAGACTGGCAGATGTGGATCGATGCGCTGCTGGAGGCCGGCGTGCTGGCGGAAGGCGCCACGACCACCGCCTTCACCTATGTCGGCGAAGAGATCACCCAGGCCATCTACTGGAACGGCTCGATCGGCGCGGCCAAGAAGGACCTGGACACCAAGGTGCTGGGCCTGCGCGCGAAGCTGGAGAAGATCGGCGGCGACGCGCGCGTGTCGGTGCTCAAGGCCGTGGTCACCCAGGCCAGCTCAGCCATTCCGACCATGCCGCTGTACCTGTCGCTGCTGTTCAAGGTCATGAAGGCCAAGGGCACCCACGAGGGCTGCATCGAACAGCTCGATACGCTGTACGACATTCTCTACGGCGGCAAGGACGCGGGCACGGCGATCGAGCGCCTGCGCCATGACCTGGTTGCCGACGGCGGTCGCAAGGTCGAACTGATCGACGAGGCCGGTCGCCTGCGCGCGGATTACAAGGAAATGGCGCTGGAGGTGCAGGGCGAAGTCGTCGCGCTGTGGCCGCAGGTGACCAACGAGAACCTGTACGAGATCAGCGACCTGGCCGGTTACAAGGCGGAGTTCCTGCGCCTGTTCGGGTTTGGCGTGGAAGGCGTGGATTACGACGCCGACGTCGCCACCGACGTGAAGATTCCGAACCTGGTCGAGATGGCCTGATCCGGCGTGCCCGAACAGGCACGCGTGGGTTGCACTGCAAACGCCGGGATTACCCGGCGTTTGTCGTTTCAGTTCCAGCGCGGCGCCCGCCTGCCGTGAGCACCAACGCCAGCATCAGCGCGGCGCCGGCACAGCCGGCCGACAACCAAAGCACGGCGGTCAACCCAAGCCCGTCCACCAGCTGACCACCGCTCCACGATCCCAGCGCGATGCCCACGTTGAACACGCCGACATAGAGCGCGCTGGCAATTTCAACGGCCTGCGGCGCGGCCCGTATCACCCATGTCATCAGGCCAACCGACACCCCGCCATAGGCCAGCCCCCAGACCAGAAGCACGGCCGTGCCGCCGGCTGCGGTGTCGCCGAGGGTGAGGTACAGGAGCGGGGTGAGCAACAGGCCCATCGCAATGGCGGTGATCGTGGCTGCGGGGCGATGGGCCGCCGCGGTGCCGGCGATGAAATTGCCGACGATGCCCGCGATGCCGTAGCCGAACAGCACTGCGCCAACCCAGCGTGGATCCACGCCGGCCATGCTGACCAGTAGCGGCCGCACGAAGGTGAAGGTCATGAAATGCCCACCGACCAGCAGCAACGTGAGCAGCAGTCCTGCCTGCAACGCCCGGTTGCCCAGCTGCCCGCGCAACTGGTGCAGGGTAGGGGAAGACGTTACCGACAGTGTGGGCATCGCCACGAGATGCAGGACCAATACCGCTGCACTGAACAGCGCCATCGCGGCGAAGGCCCATCGCCAGCCGGCCAGGTCGCCGATCCAAGTCCCCAGCGGCACGCCCAGCACCGATGCCGCCGCGACGCCGCCGAAGATGATCGACGTGGCCAGCCCCACGCGTTCGGCCGGCACCAGCCGGGCAGCCAGGCCGCCGGCGATGGCCCAGATGCCCCCCATGCAGAACCCGACCAGGATCCGCGCGGCGAGCAACCAGCGGATGTCCGCCGCCAGCGCCGAGGCCAGGTTGGCGGTCACCAGCAGGGCCAGCAGCCCCGCCAGGATCCAGCGTCGGTCAATACCCCCGGCGCTGATCACCACGATCGGCGCGAACAGGGCCGCCAGCAGCGCAGGCAGCGAGAGGGTCAGCCCCACCGTGCCGGTGCTGGTGTCCAGGTGCTGGGCGATATCGGTCAACAGCCCTACCGGCAGCATTTCGGTGGTCACCACCGCGAAGGTGGCCAGGGCGGCGGCAACAACCGCCAACCACGCGCGTGGTGCATGCGGATGCGCACCGGGAAGCCTGTTCATCGTTCGGATCCTGCAGAAAGGGAGGGGGTCGTTGCGGCGGCGTCGCTTGCGTCGCGCGTCTGCGCGGGGAGGCGCTGATGCGCCCACAGCGCAGTGAGCGCCACCATGGCAGCGCCAGCGACGGCGACGACGAATGCGGCGCGCGCACCGCCGATATCCACGAGCTGGCCGGCGCTTGCCGCGCCTATCGCCACGCCCACGTTGAGCCCGGCCAGCAGCCAGGTCATGCCTTCGGTCAGCCGGTGCGCAGGCACGAGCCGCTCTACGATCGACATYGCTACGATCATGGTCGGAGCGAAGCACACTCCAGCCACCAGCACGGCCACCGCAAGCGCAGCGACGCTGTCCACCCGCAGCAGGGGCAGGGTGGACAGTGCGGTCGCCATGCCACCCAGCAACAGCAGCCGACGCAGTGGCCAATGCAGTGTGACCGCACCGAACAACAGCCCCGCCACGCACGAGCCCAGTGCATAGGCGGACAACACCACGCTGGCGGTGGCGGGAACGCCGCGCTGGTTGGCGAAGGCGACACTGGTGATGTCCACCGTACCGACAATGACGCCCATCGCGACCATCAGCAGCGCCAGCAGGCGCACGTTCCCCACGCTGATCGCCGACCCGTGGCGGTCGCCCGGGTCAACCGGCTGCAGCGGCGGTTCGCTGCCACGCTGCACGGTCAGCGCGGTGACGCCGAGCGCCAGCAGCACGGCGGCGGCGAACAGGCCCGCCAGCGGATCGATCGCCACCGACAGTCCTACCGCCAGCGGCGGACCGGCAATGAAGGTCACTTCATCCAGCACGGTTTCGAGCGAGTAAGCGGTTTGCAGACGTGGTTGCCCCCGGAACATCGCGGCCCAGCGCGCGCGCACCATCGCCGACATGCTTGGCATGCACCCGGCCAGCACCGCGCCGGCAAACAGCGTCCATGCCGGTGCGTGCCGCGCGGCCGCGGCGAGCAGCAGCGCCATGCCCAGCACACTGACCGTCGCGGCGACCGGCAGCACGCGCGATTGCCCGTGGCGGTCCACCTGGCGCGAGATCTGTGGCGAGAGCAGCGCGTAGGTGAGGACGAACGCGGCCGCCACGGTGCCGGCAAGGGCATAGCTGCCGCGCAGTTGCGCGAGCAGAGTGATGATGCCGATACCGGTCATCGGCAGGGGCAGTCGCGCCAGCAGGCCGGCCAGGACGAAGCGCCCCGTTCCGGGGGCGGCAAACAGCGTTCGGTAAGGGGCAAGCATCAACGTTCTCCAGGATTGCGCCATCGGCCGGCACGGGTTCATGCGCATACATACGACGCGTATGAATAAAATCCTATATACATACGTTGTGAATGTAAATAAACATACGAACCGTATGTAAGGAGTTGACCGGATGGCCCGCCGCACCCGTGCCGAGATGCAAGAGACCCGCGCCGCCCTGTTGGCCACCGCGCATGCGGTATTCACCACGCATGGCTATGYCGACGCCTCGATGGACGATCTGACCGCGCAGGCAGGGCTCACCCGTGGCGCGCTTTACCACCACTTCGGCGACAAAAAGGGATTGCTGCAGGCCGTGGTGGCGCAGCTGGATACCGCGATGGATGTCCGACTACAGACGATTTCGGCCACGGCTGCCGATCCGTGGGAAGGCTTTCGCAGCCGCTGCCATGCCTACCTGGAGATGGCCCTGGAGCCGGACATCCAACGCATCGTGCTACGCGATGCGCGTGCGGTCCTGGGCGGCGCATCACCGGAAGCGCAGCGCCATTGCGTCGCCTCGATGCAGGCCCTGCTCGAAAATCTCATGCGCCTTGGCGTGGTGGCGGACGCCAGCCCGCAGGCGCTGGCTTCGCTGATATACGGCAGCCTCGCCGAAGCGGCGTTCTGGATTGCCGAGGGACCCGGGGCGTCGGAACGACTGACGCACGCACAGGCCGCGCTTGATCTGCTGCTGCGCGGCTTGCTTGCCTCCCGTTAGCGGCCGGTCACGACGGCGGGCCGTGACCCGGCATCAGGCGAAATCGAAGTCCATCGCCGGACCGGCCGTGCCGACGAATTCGCCCTGCACGTAGTCCACCCCGGCACTGAACAGCAGGCTCATCGAGTTGGCATCGGCGACGAACTCGGCGATGGTGCGGATGTTGGCCGACTGCGCGCGCGCGGTGATTTCGCTGATCTTCTCGCTGTGCTCGCGGGTGCTGGCGACATCGCGGGTGAAGTCGCGGTCCAGCTTGAGGAACTGCGGCTGGAAATGCGCCAGCAGCTGGAACGAGTCCAGCCCCGAGCCGAACTGCTCCAGCCCGATCTGGCACCCCAGCGGCGCCACCTCGGCGAGGAACTGCTGGGCGTTGCGCAGGTGGGTGAACACCTTGGCTTCCGGGGCGTGCAGCCACAACCGCTCGCCCGGTACGCCGTGCGCCTGCAGTTCGCGGCGCAGGGTGGCGATCATCTGCGGGTCGTTGAACGATTCCGGGGTGATCTTGACCATCATGTAGGTCGGCTTGCCGGCACGCTCGCGCTGGCCGAGCACACCGATCGCATGGGCCACGACCCAGCGGTTGATGTCGGCCAGCAGGCCGTGCTCTTCGGCGATGCCCAGGAACGCGGTCGGGCTGAGCAGCTCGCCGTTGTTTTCCAGGCGCAGGTAGGCCTCGTACAGTTCCAGCGGTTCGCCCTGCAGGTTCAGTGCCGGCTGGTAGTGCAGCTGGAAGCCATCGCCGGCCAGTGCCTCGCGGATGCGCGCGACCCAGCGCTGGATGCGCTCTTCCTCAACCCGATCGACCGCGGCCGGATCGAAGATGCGGGTGGTGTTGCCCAGTTCGGACGCCGCCTGCTGGCATTCGGTGGCACGCGCCAGGACCTGGCCGATGCTGGCGATCTTCTCGCCGACCTGCACGCCGCCGATGCTGACGGTGACCGTGGCCGAACGTTCGCCGATGCTGAACACCTGCGCGGCGAAGGCCTCGCGGATCTGATCGGCCAGTGCCACGGTCTGCGCGTAGGCGCCTTCGGTCAGCACCGCGAAGCTGTGTTCGCCGAAGCGGGCAACCTGGGCCTGCTCGCCCACGCTGTCGGCCAGCACCCGGCCCAGCGCGCCGATCAACGCATCGGCCGAATCCAGCCCGATGTCCGGCAGCAGCCGTGCGTAGTGGTCCGGTTCGATCAGCAGCAGGCCGAACTGGCCCTCGCTGCGGCCGGCCTGGGCGACGGCGTTTTCGACATGCAGCATGAAGGTGGGGCGGTTGAGCAGGCCGGTGACCTGGTCGCGCTGGCGCAGGTCTTCGACCTCGCGGGCCAGCTCCGGGTCGAACTCCATGCGCCGGCGGCGGAACACCACCTGCAGGCAGGATTCGCCTTCATAGCTGGCCTGGGTGAACTCCATGGTCGCCGCGAACACCGCGCCATCCTGGTTGCGCGCGTCCACCTGGTACTGCGGCGGCGGCGCCTCGCCCTTGCTCATCGACTTCAGCAGCTGCTTGAAGCCGTCCACGTGCTGCGGGGCGACCATGTCCAGCAGCGAGATGCCTTCCACGTCGTCGAAGGAGTCGTAGCCGAACATCTCCAGGTACGCCTCGTTGGCGCGGATGTGCATGCCTTCATGGACGTAGGCGATCGGGTCGCGCGAGGAGGAAATCAGCGCATCGCAGCGACGCTCGGTCTCGCGCATCTGCGCCTCGATGCGGCGCAGCCCACGGCGCGCGTGCAGGTCGGTCCACTCGTTGCGCACCACCGCCAGCAGGTGTTCGGGGCGGTTGCGCAGGGCGATCGCACGGATGCCGTTGGCACCGGCTTCGACCCACTCGTTCTCATCGATCGATTCGGCCAGCAGGATCATCGGGATGTCCTTGCCGCTGGCCGCGATCTGCTGGGTCACCTGCAGCAGCGGGATGCTCTGCGCGGGGGCGACGAGCACCAGGTCGATCGGCTGGCTGCCCAGGATCTGGGCCAGCTCCTCGCTGTGCTGCGGGCGCGCCGGGCGCACGGCGATGCCGCTGTTGCGCAGCGTGCTGACGATGGTTTCAGCGTTTTCCCCGCTGTCATCCACGATCAGCAGGCGGACGGTGATGTCATTCGCGTTCTGCATTCACTACTCCCCGGACTGCAAACTTGATACACGATGCGTGTGGATACGTCCATGCGGCAGACGGTAGCCGGTCACGGATCCACGCGATGGTCAGACCACCTGGCCGGCGGCATGGCCGCTGGCCCAGGCCCACTGGAAGTTGTAGCCGCCCAGCCAGCCGGTCACGTCCAGCACTTCCCCCACGAAGTGCAGGCCGGGGACCAACTGCGATTCAAAGGTGCTGGAAGACACCTTGCGGGTGTCCACCCCGCCCAGGGTGACTTCGGCGGTGCGGTAGCCCTCGGTGCCGCTGGCCACCAACGGAAAGCCCTGCAACAGGGCGGCCGCCTCGCGCAGCTGCGGTTCGTCGATCTGCTTGACCGGGCGGTCCGGCAGCCAGTGCTCGCACAGGCGCAGCGCCAGCCGCCGCGGCAGCACCTCCGACAGCACCGTGCGCAGCTCGGCCGCGCCGCGCTCGGCCTTCATCCGGCGCAACCAGGCGTCCGCGTCCTGGCCCGGCAGCAGGTCCAGGCGCAGGTCGTCGCCGGGCTCCCAGAACGAGGAGATCTGCAGGATCGCCGGGCCACTGATGCCGCGGTGGGTAATCAGCATCGAGTTGCGGAATTCCACGTTGTTGCAGCGGGCGGTAATCGGCAGCGCCACGCCGCTGAGGTCGTTGAAACGTTCCTGGTGCTTGCCGCTCAAGGTGAGGGGCACCAGCCCGGCGCGGGTGGGCAGCACCTCGTGGCCGAACTGGCGGGCCAGCTCATAGCCGAAGCCGCTCGCGCCCAGGCTGGGGATGGAGAGCCCGCCGGTGGCCACCACCAGCGAGGCCGCATGGAAATGCCCCTGTGCGGTCTGCACGTGGAAGCCGTCGGCGCCGCGTTCGACCTTGGTCACCGCGCAATCGGTGCGCACCTGGACGCCGGCGGCCTGGCACTCGTCCATCAGCATGCGCACGATCTGCTTGGAGGAGATGTCGCAGAACAGCTGGCCCAGTTCCTTCTCGTGGTAGGCGATGCCGTGGCGCTCGACCATCTCGATGAAGTGCCAGGGCGTGTAGCGCGCCAGTGCCGACTTGCAGAAGTGCGGGTTGGCCGAGAGGAAGTTGGCCGGGGCGGTGCCGGTGTTGGTGAAATTGCAGCGGCCACCGCCGGACATCAGGATCTTCTTGCCGACCTTGTTGGCATGGTCGATCACCTGCACGATGCGTCCGCGCTGGCCCGCCGTGAGCGCGCACATCAGCCCGGCCGCACCGGCCCCGATGACCAGCACGTCGCAGCGGATCACACTCACGCCTGCGCTTTCTGCTTGCGCCAGGTGGGGATGACGCTGAGCTGGGCCTTGTCGGATGTCAGCTGCACTTCGCCGTCCTGGATCTGCACGTCCCATTGCATCGTGCGTTCGATCTGCGCGCCCCATTCGGTGACGAACTCACCGGGCAGGTCCATCACGTCCAGCCCGGACAGCTTCTTCAGCGCCGAGGCGTTGCGGTCCCACCAGATATCGGCCGCGCGGCCACCATAGGTGACCAGCTGCACCGCGCGCGCGCGGCCGGCGGCCTTGCGCAGGCGCGATTCGTCCGGCTGTCCCAGCTCGATCCACAGCTCGATGTCGCCGGTGTAATCACGGCGCCACAGGTCCGGCTCGTCGTCCACGCTCAGGCCACGGCCGAATTCCAGGCGGTCGTCGGCGTTCAGCGCGAACGTCAGCAGCCGCACCATCAAGCGGTCATCGGTCTCGGACGGATGCTGGGCCAGGGTCAGCGTATGGCTGGCGTAATAGCCGCGATCCATGTCGCTGATCTGCAGTTCGGCCTTGCGGATGGTGGCGGTGAGGGCCATGGGGATACCGTAAACAAAGAGCGCCATGATAATGGGTGTGCCATGACCCCGTCCGATCCGATTCCCAGCGCCATCGCCGCCAGCCGCCTGCAACTGCCGCCGGGCGAGTGGGCGAGCCTGCTGGACGGGCTGTGCGCGCGCTTCCCGCGCATCGAGCGGGCGCAGTGGGAGAGCCGGTTCGCGCGCGGGCGGGTGCAGGATGCGCAGGGCAGGGCGCTGGCGCCGGACCGGCCGTGGCAGGTAGGGCTGGAGATCCTGTATTTCCGCGAGGTGGCCGACGAGCCGGCGATTCCGTTCCTCGAATCCATTCTCTATCGGGATGCGGACCTGCTGGTGGCCGACAAGCCGCATTTCCTGCCGGTCACGCCGGCCGGGGGGCATGTGCGGGAAACGCTGCTGGCGCGCCTGGTCGCGCGCACCGGCAACGCCGAGCTGGTGCCGCTGCACCGGCTGGACCGGCTCACCGCCGGGCTGGTGCTGTTCTCGACCCGGCCGGCCACGCGCGACGCCTACCAGCGCCTGTTCCGCGAGCGGCGCATCCACAAGACCTACCAGGCGCTGGCGCCCGCGCTGCCCGCGCTGACGTTCCCGCTGGAGCGGCACAGCCGACTGGTGCCGGGCGATCCGTTCTTCCGCATGGACGAAGCGCCCGGGGAGCCGAATGCGCGGACGCGGATCGAGGTGCTGTATGCCGACGGCCCGATCTGGCACTACCGGCTGCAGCCCGAAACCGGGCGCAAGCACCAGCTGCGCGTGCACATGGCCGCGTTGGGTGCGCCGATCGTGGGCGACGATCTGTATCCGCAGCTGTGCAGGGTGGGGCCGGAGGAGGTCGAAGCGCCGCTGCAGTTGTTGGCGCAGGGGTTGGCGTTTGTCGATCCGTTGAGCGGGGCGCCACGGCAGTTCGCGAGCGAACGCCAGCTCGAGCAGCACCCCGGGTAGTGCCGGCCGCTGGCCGGCTCCCCTGGAACCTGGGCACCCGAGGAG
>NZ_JBFULB010000147.1:0-9606 GCF_056400545.1 Stenotrophomonas sp. P5_A8
GCACTGAGCACCGGCAGCGACGATCCGCTGCTGCGCCAGGATGCTGAACGCGTCGCCGCCGTACTGGCCAGCCGCGCCGCCGACCAGAACTGGGCCGACAGCGTGGCCGGCGACATGGAGCGCCACTACTCCCCCGGCCGCACCTGGGAAGCGCTGGCACGCACCGCGCTGCCGCTGCTGGAAACCGGGGATGTGCTGGATATCGCCTCCGGCGACGGCGTGCTGGCCGAACTGGTGGCCCCGCACGCCAAGCGCTATGTCTGCATCGATACCAGCGCGCGCGTGGTCGCCGCCGCGAGCGAGCGCCTGCGCCGGCTGGCCAACGTGGAAGTGCGCGAAGGCGACATGCATGCGCTGCCGTTCAAGGACCGCAGCTTCGACCTGGTGGTGCTGATGCACGCCCTGACCTACGCCGCCAAGCCGGCCCAGGCCGTGGCCGAAGGCGCGCGTGTGCTGCGCTCGGGCGGTCGCCTGCTGCTGTGCAGCCTGGCCYGCCACGAACACAAGGCGGCAGTGGATGCCTACGGTCACGTCAACCTGGGCTTCTCGGACAAGGAACTGCGCAAGTTCGCCGAGAAAGCCGGGTTGGTCGTGTCCAGCCTGGAAACGGTGACCCGCGAAAAACGCCCGCCGCATTTCGAAGTCATTTCGCTGATCGCCAGCAAGCCCTGAGGTCCACCCATGTCGTCGCTGCCCTGGCTCCATCCCGACCGCGTGCACGCCCTGCAGGACGCGCTCGCCCGGCGCATCCTGATCATCGATGGCGCGATGGGCACGATGATCCAGCGCCATGGGCTGCAGGAAGCGGACTATCGCGGTGAACGCTTCGCCGAAGGCTACGACAGCGCGCACGCGCATGGCCCCGGCTGCGACCACGGCACGCCGGAAGGCCACGACCTGAAAGGCAACAACGACCTGCTGCTGCTGAGCAAGCCGGAGGTGATCGCGCAGATCCACACCGCCTACCTGGAGGCCGGCGCGGACCTGGTGGAGACCAACACCTTCAACGCCACCTCGGTCAGCCAGGCCGATTACCACCTGGAACACCTGGTCTATGAACTCAACAAGGCCGGCGCCGCCGTCGCGCGCGCCTGCTGCGATGCCGTGGCGGCCACCACGCCGGGCAAGCCGCGCTTCGTGATCGGTGTGCTCGGGCCCACCAGCCGCACCGCGTCGATCAGCCCGGACGTCAACGACCCGGGGTTCCGCAACACCAGCTTCGACGCACTGCGCCAGACCTACCGCGAAGCGATCGATGGCCTGATCGACGGCGGCGCGGATACCCTGATGGTGGAAACCATCTTCGACACCCTCAACGCCAAGGCCGCGCTGTTCGCCATCGAAGAAGCCTTCGACGACCGTGGCGCACGCCTGCCGATCATGATCTCCGGCACCATCACCGACGCCTCCGGGCGCACCCTGTCGGGCCAGACCGCCGAGGCGTTCTATGCCTCGGTCGCACACAGCCGGCCGCTGTCGGTGGGCCTGAACTGCGCGCTGGGCGCCAACGACATGCGCCCGCACGTGGAAACCCTGTCGATCGTGGCCGACTGCCTGGTCAGCGCGCATCCCAACGCCGGCCTGCCCAACGCGTTTGGCGAGTACGACGAAACCCCCGAGGAAATGGCCGGCACCCTGCGCGAGTTCGCCAGCGCTGGCCTGCTCAACCTCGTTGGCGGCTGTTGCGGCACCACCCCGGCGCACATCCGCGCGATCGCCGAGGCCGTGGCCGACCTGCCGCCACGTGCCCTGCCCGGCCCGGCGCTGGAGGATGCCGCGTGAGCGTACCCGCCGATAACAGTCCGTCGGTGACGCCGCCCCGCTACACCCGCCTGTCCGGCCTTGAGCCGCTGGTGATCACCCCGGACCTGCTGTTCGTCAACATCGGCGAGCGCACCAACGTCACCGGCAGCGCGCAGTTCCGCAAGCTGGTCAAGGAAGAGCGCTACGAAGAGGCGGTGGACGTGGCCCGCCAGCAGGTCGCCAATGGGGCGCAGATCCTCGACGTGAACATGGACGAGGGCCTGATCGACTCGGAAAAGGCGATGACGCGCTACCTCAACCTGATCATGTCCGAGCCGGACATCGCGCGCATCCCGGTGATGGTCGACTCCTCCAAGTGGAGCGTGATCGAGGCCGGACTGAAGTGCCTGCAGGGCAAGAGCGTGGTCAATTCAATCTCGCTCAAGGAAGGCGAGGCGCAGTTCATCGAGCACGCCCGCAAGGTGCTGCGCTATGGCGCGGCCGCGGTGGTGATGGCCTTCGACGAGGATGGCCAGGCCGACACCTGCGCGCGCAAGGTGGAGATCTGCACCCGCGCCTACCGCATCCTGGTCGACCAGGTCGGCTTCCCGCCGCAGGACATCATCTTCGACCCGAACATCTTCGCCGTCGCCACCGGCATCGAGGAACACGACAACTACGCGGTGGACTTCATCGAAGCCACGCGCATCATCAAGCGCACGCTGCCGCACTGCCATATCTCCGGCGGCGTCTCCAACGTGTCGTTCTCGTTCCGTGGCAACGAAAGCGTGCGCCAGGCGATCCATTCGGTCTTCCTTTACCACGCCATCGCCGCCGGCATGGACATGGGCATCGTCAACGCCGGCGCGATGCCGATCTACGACGAGCTCGATCCGGAACTGCGTGAACGCGTGGAAGACGTGATCCTCAACCGCCGCCGCGACGGCACCGAGCGCCTGCTGGAAATCGCCGAGCGTTACAAAGGCAAGAAGGGCGAGGTCAAGGGCGAAGACCTGGCCTGGCGCGAGAAGCCGATCGACGCGCGCCTGGCGCATGCGCTGGTGCACGGCCTGGACGCCTGGGTGGAGACCGATACCGAGGAGGCCCGCGCCCGCTCGACCCGCCCCCTGGACGTCATCGAAGGGCCGCTGATGGACGGCATGAACATCGTCGGCGACCTGTTCGGGGCCGGCAAGATGTTCCTGCCGCAGGTGGTCAAGTCCGCACGCGTGATGAAGAAGGCGGTGGCCTATCTGCTGCCGTACATCGAAGCGGAGAAGGCCCGCAGCGGCGACACCGCCAAGAGCAACGGCAAGATCATCATGGCCACGGTCAAGGGTGATGTGCACGACATCGGCAAGAACATCGTCGGCGTGGTTCTGGCCTGCAACAACTTCGAGGTCATCGACCTGGGCGTAATGGTGCCGGCGCAGAAGATCCTCGACGCCGCGCGCGCCGAGAACGCCGACATCATCGGCCTGTCCGGCCTGATCACCCCGTCGCTGGAGGAGATGAGCCACGTCGCCCGCGAGATGGAGCGCCAGGGTTTTACCTTGCCGCTGATGATCGGCGGTGCGACCACCTCGCGCGCGCACACCGCGCTGAAGATCGACCCGCACTACAAGGCGCCCACGGTATGGGTGAAGGACGCCTCCCGTGCGGTGGGCGTGGCCCAGTCGCTGATTTCCAGCGAGCTGCGCGAGGCATTCGTGGCCGCCAACGAGGCCGACTACGCCGACATCCGCCAGCGCCATCGCAACCGTGGCGACGCCAAGCGACTGGTGACCCTGACCAAGGCACGCGCGCAGCGTTTCGACGGCGACTGGGCCCATTACACCCCGCCCGCCCCGCGCAAGCCCGGCCTGCATGTGCTGCACGACTATCCGCTGGACGACCTTGTCGAGGTGATCGACTGGACCCCGTTCTTCCAGGCCTGGGAACTGGCGGGCAAGTATCCGGCGATCCTCACCGATGAGATCGTCGGTGCCCAGGCCAGCGACCTGTACAAGGACGCCCGCGCGATGCTGGCGCGGATCGTCGAGGAGAAGTGGTTGACCGCCAAGGCCGTGTTCGGGCTGTGGCCGGCCAACAGCGTCGGCGATGACGTGCACCTGCGCACCGATGCCGGCCCGAGCGTGCTGCACTTCCTGCGCCAGCAGGTCGACAAGCCGGTCGAGCGGCCGGACTTCTGTCTGGCCGATTTCATCGCCCCGGCCGACAGCGGCAAACAGGACTGGATCGGCGCCTTCGCGGTCACCGCCGGCATCGGCATCGATCCGCACGTGGCGCGCTTCGAAGCCGATAACGACGATTACAACGCCATCCTGCTCAAGGCCCTGGCCGATCGCCTTGCCGAGGCGCTGGCCGAACGCCTGCACCAGCACGTGCGGACCGATTACTGGGGCTACCAGCCCGACGAACAGCTGGACAACGCGTCGCTGATCGCCGAGAAGTACACCGGCATCCGCCCTGCCCCGGGCTATCCGGCCTGTCCGGAACACAGCGAAAAAGCCACGCTGTTCCGCCTGCTCGACGCCGAGCGCAACGCCGACATGCAGCTGACCGAGAGCTTTGCCATGCTGCCGACCGCAGCGGTATCGGGCTATTACTTCAGCCATCCGCAGAGCCAGTATTTCGTGGTCGGCCGGGTTACCCGCGAGCAGGTCAGCGACTACGCCAAGCGCAAGGGCGTGGACCGCGTGCAGGCCGAGCGCTGGCTGGCCTCGAACCTGGATTACGATCCGGAATGAGTCCGTCACTCGACCCACGGTCGGGTGCTGCCGTCATAATGCAGCGGTAGGCGCCCACCGTTGGTGGGTGCGCGCCGCCACCGAGACCCCGCATGACCGCCCCCACCCGCGACGCCGTTCCGGCCGTCCGCCTGTCGTCCTTCTACCTGTTCTACTACGCCGCACTCGGCGCGTTCACGCCCTACTGGAGCCTGTTCCTCACCTCGCGCGGCATGAGCGTCACCGCGATCAGCGTGATGATGGGGCTGTGGTACGCCACGCGCATCGTCGCGCCCACCACCTGGACCTCCATCGCCGCCGCCTCGCCGCGTCCGATCTTCTGGCTGCGCCTGGGTTGCGTGCTCACCCTGCTGACCTTCTGCGCGTTCCTGCTGCCCCTGCCGCAGCCGTGGCTGTACCCGGCGATGATCGCATTCTGCTTCTTCTACAACGCGGTGATGCCGCAGTTCGAATCGATCACCCTCACCCACCTGGGCAGCGACAGCCACCGCTATGGCCTGATCCGGGTCTGGGGCTCGCTGGGCTTCATCGCCGTGGTGATGCTGTTTGGCTGGATCATCGAAGGCAAGGACGGGGCCGGCAACGCGCACCTGCTGCCGTGGCTGATGCTGCCGTTGTTCGGCCTGCTCACCGCCTCCGGGTTTGCCAACCACTACGCGCGCAACCTGCAGCGCAACGACGGCGATGCCAGCGGCTTCTGGCAGATCGTGCGCAAGCCGCAGGTGCTGGCGTTCTTCCTCGCCGCGTTCATGGAACAGCTCTCCTTCGGCCCGTATTACACCTTCTTCTCGGTGTACATGGACCATCACGGCTATGCCACCTCCACGCTGGGCGTGTTGTGGACGGTCGGGGTCGTGTTCGAGGTCGGCGTGTTCTTCACCATCGGCCGCTTCTTCCGCCGCTATGACGCCAGCTGGATGCTGCTGATCGCCCTGCTCAGTTCCACCGTGCGCTGGGCCGTCACCGCCCTGTTCCCGGAAAACCTGCCGGTGATGCTGGTGGCACAGACCGCGCATGCGCTCGGCTTTGCCGCCTTCTTTGCCGCCGCGATGCAGATGCTGGCGACCTATTTCCCGGGACGTCTCAACGGGCACGGCCAAGGCCTGCTGTATGGTTTTTCGTCCGGTGTGGGCGGCGTACTCGGCGCGCTGATCGCCGGGCAGTTGTGGAACATCGACCAGGGCCGCACCGCATTCCTGGCCGGCAGCGGCTTTGCGTTCGCCGGTGCGCTCCTGTGCTTCTTCGCGATCAGCCTGCCATTGCTGCGCGCCCGGTAATGCCGGCCGCGGGCCGGCAATCCAATCCGCCCCGGTAGTGCCGGCCGCKGGCCGGCAACGCGACCCTCCCAACCGGTAATGCCGGCCGCTGGCCGGCAACACGCCCCCCCCAACCGGTAGTGCCGGCCGCTGGCCGGCAACGCGACCCTCCCAACCGGTAGTGCCGGCCGCTGGCCGGCAATGCGGCCCCCTCGATGGGGTAGGCTCAAACCTCCCCTGACTGGAGCCGCCGATGCGACCGACCCGCCTGTGGGCATTGCTGCTTGCCGCCATTGCCCTGCCTGCCGCCGCCGAGCCGATCCTGCTCGAAAACGCCCGCGTCTTCGACGGCCAGCGCGATCTTGGGATCACCCCGGTGCTGATCGATGGCCCCCGCATCGTGCATGTCGGCACGCCGCTGCCAGCCGCCGCCACCGGTGCGCGCCGTATCGACTACACGGGCAAGACCCTGCTGCCGGGTCTGGTCAGCGACCACGCGCACGTCGGCAACACCCAGGGACTGGAGCACGGCGACCGTTTCTACACCCGCGACAACGTGGTGCGCGACCTGCGCCAGTTCCAGCGCTACGGCATCACCACGGTGACCGCGCTGGGCATGAACGGGGCGGACTTCTTCGCCATCCGCAAGGCGGTCAACGCCGACCCCGGGCTGGGCGCACAGCTGTATGGCGCTGGCGGTGGCATCGGTGCACCGGACGGCGCGCCCCCGGCCGACAGCATGGGCCTGAGCCATGATCCCGTGGCGCGTCCGCGCAACGCCGAAGAGGCGCGTGCGGCCGTAGCCACCCAGCAGGCCGATGGCGTGGACCTGATCAAACTGTGGGTGGATGACATGGGCGGCAAACGGCCGATGATGACGCCGGAGGTGTATCGCGCCGCCATTGCCGAGGCGCACGCGCGCGGTCTCAAGGTCGCCGCGCACATCCATGATCTGGCACAGGCGCGCGATCTGGTCGATGCCAAGGTCGACATCCTCGCCCATGGCATCCGCGACCGCGCGGTGGATCCGATGCTGGCGCGGAAAATGCGCGATCAGGGCACCTGGTATATCGCCACCATAGCCATCGACGAGGCCAACTACTGGTATGCCGAAAACCCGCAGCAACTGCAGCAGCCATTCCTGCGCACGTCGTTGCCGGCCGATGTTCTGGCGCGCTGGTCGCAGCCGGACTGGCAACGCGCGCAGTTGGCCGGCAGTGGCATACCGGCCGCACTCCAGGCCGTGGCGACCAACCTGGACAACCTGCGGCGGCTGCATGCGGTCGGGGTCAAGCTCGGGTTCGGTACCGATGCCGGGGCCATGCCACAGCGGGTGATCGGGTTTGCCGAACATCGCGAACTGCAGCTGCTGGTCCAGGCCGGGCTGACCCCGACCCAGGCGCTACAGACTGCCACCGCCCAGGCTGCCGACCTGCTCGGCCTGAGCGACCGTGGTCGCATCGCGGCCGGCAAACGTGCCGACCTGCTCGTGCTGGACGCCGATCCGCTGGCCGATATCACCCACAGCCAGCGCATCGGCGCGGTCTGGCAGGCCGGTCAGCAGGTGGCCGGACCGATCACGGAATGATGGATGCCTTCCCGGTGCCATGCCGCAGGGAACATCATCCCCACCTACCTCACTCCGTTATCGCGGGTGGGTTGCCAGCGTGGCCTGCAGCGAGGGCAGCAGCAACCGGTTGCCGTAGCCACTGAGATGATCGCCATCGAAGAACAGGGGATGCCCGTCGCGCTGTGCGCGGCAGGCATCGGTGTCGCAGAGGATCGGCAACGGATCCCAGATCACTGCGCCGGGTAGGCCCGCGGCCACCTGCTGCAGCGCGACCAGCGCCGGCGCGCGATAGTCGTCCATCCACGCCCGCTGCACCTGCAGGCCATTGCGGCACACCGCATTGGCCGCGTTGAACCGGTCCGAGCAGCGGTACGGCGGCGCCGGCAACACCGGCTTGGGCGCCTCCAGCACCACGCGCACGCCGGTCTCGGCGAGCGGTCGCCAGGCGGCAATCGCACGCTCGGCCTCGGCGGCATGGCCGGCACGGGCCTGCGCACTGTGTTCGCTGTCGCGCTGCTCGCGCGCGTCGAACAGGATGAACTGGTCGGACAGACGCGGCACCCGCAGCGACACCAGCAACACCACGTCACCGGGCTGCGCGCGCCGCGCGATGTCGGCGCGCACCGCCGCGTCGTAGCCCACGCACTCCTGCGCGACCCAACGCCATTCCTGCAGGCCCAGCTGCGGGCAGCCGCCACGACCGTACTGCCACACCGTGGCGCCGGTCTCCAGGGCCAGCCTGCGCAGCAGCTCGTTGTAGGCCATCGCATGCGAATCGCCGGCAACGAACACGTTGCGCGGCATGCCTGGGGGCAGCGGACGAGCGCATTCGCCACGCGAGAACGTGCGCGCACGACCGGCCTCGAAACGCTCTTTGCCGACCCGCAGCTCGCAACTCGGGTAGTCGGCCGCCACCGCGTCGCCGTCCGGATACCAGTCCAACGGGTGACGACTGACCGTGCTCAATGAAAGATGCGCCGCCTGCCGGTACATCAACGCCTGCAGGCCCGCAGCAAGCAGCAGCGCCACCACGCCCACGGCCACCCATCGGCCGGTGGACAGCCGCTTGGCCAACGGCCCGCGGAACGGCCGCTCCACCCAGCGCAGGGAGGCCCAGGACAGCAACGCCACCAGCGGCATGGCGAACACGCGCTGGCCGGTGGTGTCCAGGCCAACCGTCCAGCGCATCAGCACGAACACCGGCCAGTGCCACAGATACAGCGAGTACGAGAGCAGTCCGATCCGCCGCAGCGGCGCGCTGGACAGCACGCGACCCGCCAGCGCGCGCGGATGCACGTGCAGCGCCAGCAGCAGGCCCACGCTCGCCAGCACCGCCCACAGTCCGTCCGGCCAGGGCGAGTGTCCGGCGCGCGCGGACCACAGGGTCCAGCCCAGCATCGCCAGCGCGATGACGGCCAACAGCGAGCACGCCACGCGCAGGGGCCGCGATGGGACCGCTGCATCCGCCCCGGTGGCGCGAAGATGCAGCAGCTGGAACAGCAGCACGCCCGCACCCAGCTGCCAGAAGCGCGTGGTCGTGGCGTAGAAAGCGCGCACCGCCTGTTCCGGATGGCTGCCTGCGTAAACCGCATGACCGATGGAGGCCGCACTGGCCAGCGCGAACAGGCCCACGCTGGTCCAGCGGCTGCGCCCACCGCGACTCCAGGCCAGGAACAGCAGCGGAAACAGCAGGTAGAACTGCTCTTCCACGCCCAACGACCAGGTGTGGGTAAACGGATTGAACTCGGCACGTGGTGCAAAGTAATCGCTGCCGACCCCCACCAGCACCCAGTTGCTCAGGCCGAAGAAGGCCATCAGGCCGGTCATGTCGCTGGCTTCACTGAGCCAGGACTGGGGAATGAGCAGCACGCTGGCCAGACTGGTCAGCAGCAGGCAGGTCACCAGCGCCGGAGCGATGCGACGCAGCCGCCGGGCGTAGAAACGCAGCAGCGAATCCCGCAATGGCAGCGGCGGCAGCCGGTGTACCGACGCGCTGACCACGAACCCGGAGATGACGAAGAACACATCCACGCCGGTGAACCCACCGGGCAACCAGGACGGATCCAGGTGGAACAGGATCACCGCCAGCACTGCGATCGCACGCAGGCCATCGATATGCGGCACATAGCCGCGAACTGGATCAGCCGTCATGCGCGTCCCTGCAGGGCATCGGTCGCGGTGGTGATCACCGCGACCGGAGTGGAATCACCAGACCAGGTCGTCGGGCACCTGGTAGGCCGGATCGGCGTACGGATCTTCTTCCGCGGTGGCATTGGGGTCCACGCGC
>NZ_JBFULB010000148.1:0-9444 GCF_056400545.1 Stenotrophomonas sp. P5_A8
GCTCTACACGTTCGCTGGCCCGGCAGGCAGAAGCTGCCGAGCATGGCTCGGCACTACCAGGCTTGCAGACCCAGCAGACAGAAGCTGCCGAGCATGGCTCGGCACTACCCGGTTTGGTGCCAGCACCAGTGCCACGGTTCGTAGACGATGCCATGCGGGTTGTCGCGCGGGTAGCTCAGCTGGAACCCGAAACGGTCCGCGTGCTGCTGCAGCCAGGCAAATGCCGCCGTGTGTTCGAAACCCTCTTCGGCCGGTGGCTCGCCGGGTGTGCCGATGTCCAGCGCGAAGCCGCTGTGGTGCTCGCTGTAGCCCGGGGCGGCATTGACCTTGAGGATGTCGGAAACGTCCAGGCCGCGCGCGCGTTTGCGCTCGAAAATGCCCAGCTGGTAGGCATGGCTGCGATAACCGGAGATCGCATCGAGCGCGATCCCATCTACCGCCGCCTGCTGGCGCAGACGCTGCCACCCGCGCGCGGCACTGCGACGCAGCCAGAGCGGACGGCGGTAGCGGTCGACGCCGGCCAGGCGCAGGTGCGCCGGTTCGGCCTCCAGCGCCAGGCCGGTTGCCTTTTCATACGCGTCTGCATCGATGCCGAGCTGTTCCAGCCGTTGTTGGAGGCCGCTGAGCGGCAGCAGGGATGCGTCCGCCCTGCCGCGCCCTTGTGCCAGCCCTTGCGCGTCCAGCGCATCGAGCGCGGCCTCGATGCCGTGTTCGCGCATCAGCCGTGGCACCAGCGGCAGCACCCCATGCGCGGACACCACCGCCAGGTAGCGACCATCGCGTTTGCGCCGAAGCACCCAACGCGCCTGGGCCAGTGCACGCGCGTCGGCGTTGCTGCGCGCGCGCAGCAGGCCGCCGGGCCACAATTCGATGTCGGCGGKGTTGATCAGCAGGGCAGGGGCGCGGCGCATGGGGTCAGCTTAGTGCGTGCGGCCGGGCGCGGCCAGCGCCTGCAGGGCCGTCAGCAGCGCGCGCGGGTTCTCGGGGCTGATCACCAGCGCGCTGCCGTCGCGCAGCGGCAGGTACAGCACGCGGCTGCTGTCGGTGAGCAGGCAGAACGCCTTGCTGCGGTCGCGCATCCGGTAGTGCCCGGACTGGAATCCCGGCATGCCGTAGCCATTGGTCTTGGTCGTCGGCTTGAGGCTGCCATGCTCGGCCAGGTCCACCACGCGTGCGCGCTCCAGCACGATGTCCTGCACCGGCACGCGCTTGCGATAGAACGTGGAGACCACCTCCAGCTGACGGTCCTGCAGGCGGATGCGGCGACGGAAGAACATCGCGCTCAGCACGGCAGTGAGCACCACCAGGAAGGGCACGGTGAAGCCCAGTTCGTATGGCGTGCGCTGGTCCGATTGCAGCGTGGTGACCACGATCAGCGCCGCACTGGCCAGCATGGGCACCCACAGCCACAGCAGGTGCCAGACCGGGGCCGGGGCGACGGCGAAGTCGTTGACGGCAGGCGAGGGCGCGGCCATCTCAGATCTCCTTCTTGAAGATCAACAGCGCCACGCCCATCGGTTGGGTCTGCAGCACGTTCACCAGTTCCCAGCCGAGCTGGCCGTGCCGGTTGAGTTCGGCCTGCATCTCATCCGGCTTCAACCCCGTCCACGACGGTTGCAGCTCGACGGTCAAATAGCTCCAGCGCTTGCTCATTCCTTGCTCTCCTTGCTCGAATCGGGTTTGGGAAGGCGGCCGGCCTTGCGCAGGGCATCGCGCAGGACGTACTCGATCTGCGCGTTGGCGCTGCGCAGCTCGTCATCGGCCCAGCGCTGCAACGCCGCCAGGATGTCGGCGTTGATCCGCAGCGGATAGGCTTTCTTCTCGCTCATGGCTCAGTACAACGACCCGGCATTGATGACCGGCTGGGTGCCGCGGTCCGAGCACAGCACCACCAGCAGGTTGCTGACCATGTGCGCCTTGCGCTCCTCATCCAGCTGCACCACGCCGTTCTTCTGCAGTTCGGCCAGCGCCATTTCGACCATGCCCACCGCACCGGCGACGATGCGCGTGCGTGCGGCGATCACCGCATTGGCCTGCTGGCGCTGCAGCATCGCCTGGGCGATTTCCGGGGCGTAGGCGAGATGGCTGATGCGCGCGTCGATCACCTGCACGCCGGCGTCGGCCAGGCGCTCGGCCAGTTCGTCCTTGAGGTGCTGGGAGATTTCGGCGGCGTGGCTGCGCAGCGACAGCTGGCCGTCCTCGTGCTGGTCGTAGGGGTAGCTGGTGGCCATCGCGCGCAGCGCCGATTCGGACTGGATGTGCACGAAGCTCTCGTAGTCGTCCACGTTGTAGACCGCCTCGGAGGCATCGACCACCTGCCACACGATCACCGCGGCGATCTCGATCGGGCTGCCGTCCAGTTCGTTGACCTTGAGCTTGCCGCTTTCGAAGTTGCGCACGCGCTGGCTGACCTTCTTCTTGCTGAAGAACGGGTTGTTCCAGCGCAGACCGTTGTCCTTGACCGTGCCCACGTACTTGCCGAACAGGCTCACCACCACCGCCTGGTTGGGCTGCACGGTGTACAGGCCGGTCAGGCTGAGCAGGGCCAGGATGGCCAGCGCCACGCCGCTCAGCATCCAGGTGGGCGCCACCGGGAACGCGCGCGCGCCGGAGATGAACAGCCACACCGACAGCCCCAGCAGGACCAGCACCAGCAGCAGGAACGGCAGGCCGGACAGTGAGCGGAGGGTCTTCTCTTTCATGGCGGGGCGTCCTTGGGCAATTGAATCAAAAGATATCAAATTGATATCACAATGCAAGTCGGTCTGCCCGCTTTCCGGCCGACGCTCTAGAATGCCCTCCCGCCCCCTAATGTCCGGAACCGCCATGACCACGCTCGGTACGCCGCTGTCTCCCTCCGCCACCCGCGTCCTGCTGCTGGGCTCGGGCGAACTGGGCAAGGAGGTCGCCATCGAGCTGCAGCGGCTGGGGGTGGAGGTGATCGCCGCCGACCGCTACGCCGACGCGCCGGCGATGCAGGTCGCCCACCGCGCGCATGTGATCGACATGCTCGATGCGATGGCGCTGCGCGCGCTGATCGCCAAGGAGCAGCCGCACCTGATCGTGCCGGAGATCGAAGCGATCCATACCGAAACCCTGGTCCAGCTGGAGCAGGAAACCGGCCAGCGCGTGGTGCCCACCGCGCGTGCCGCACGCCTGACCATGGACCGCGAAGGCATCCGCCGGCTCGCCGCCGAAACCCTCGGCCTGCCGACCTCGCCCTACCGGTTCGTGGATACCGAGGCCGACTACCGCGCCGCCGTGGCCGTGATCGGCCTGCCGTGCGTGGTCAAGCCGGTGATGTCCTCCTCGGGCAAGGGCCAGAGCACGCTGCGCAGCGAGAGCGACATCGCCCCGGCCTGGGAATACGCGCAGACCGGCGGCCGCGCCGGCGCCGGCCGCTGCATCGTCGAAGGCTTCATCGACTTCGAGTACGAAATCACCCTGCTCACCGTGCGCCACGCCGCAGGCACCTCGTTCTGCGCGCCGATCGGGCACTGGCAGAAGGACGGCGACTACCGCGAAAGCTGGCAGCCGCAGCCGATGTCGCCGCGCGCGCTGGCGCGTGCCGAGGAAATCTCGCAGGCGATCACCGACGACCTGGGGGGCTGGGGCCTGTTCGGGGTGGAGCTGTTCGTGAAGGGCGACGAGGTGTGGTTCAGCGAAGTCTCGCCGCGCCCGCACGACACCGGCCTGGTCACCCTGGCCTCGCAGGAACTGAGCGAATTCGCGCTGCATGCGCGCGCCATCCTCGGCCTGCCGATTCCGCTGATCCGCCAGAACGGTCCCTCGGCGTCGTGCGCGATGCTGGCCCATGGCGAAGGCGTCCCGTTCTTCAGCAACGTCGCCGCCGCGCTGGAACATCCGGATTCATCGCTGCGCCTGTTCGGCAAGCCCACCGTGCATGGCCATCGCCGCGTCGGCGTGACCTTGGCGCGGGGCGCCGATATCGAGGACGCGCGGAAGATCGCGCGTGAGGCGGCCCAGGCAATCGGGATCGAACTGCACTCCTGATCCTGCCGCGCGTTGTCTTCCGGCGACGTACTGCAGATGCAAGAACGGCGGGCAATGCCCGCCGTTTTCTTGACCGTGGTACTGCGGGTTACTTCACATCCACCCACACCAGGTGGTGATCGCTGCCGTCGGCGATCTTCGCCTCCGGGCGGTTGTTGTCCGGCCAGAACACGCCGCTGCCCACGTAGCTGAAACCGACCGACGGCAGCACGTAATCCAGGCGCATGGTGCCGGCCTTCGGGCCGAAATCGCCGGTGGCATGGAAGGGCGCGCCCTTGCGCGCGATGCCCTTTTCCGCATATGCCAGGCTGGTCTGCTCGGCACCCACGCTGCGCGGGGTCGGGTAGCGCAGTACGCGCGGATGTTCGATCAGCTCCACGATTGCCTCGTGGCGGCCATCGCCATCGACCGGATCGTTGTTCAGGTCACCCAGGATCACAAAGCGCGCGTCCTGCTGCAGGCCGCCGCACTGGCCGCGGTCATCGCACAGCCACGGTTTGCTGCCGGCCGACAGGTATTCCTGCCACAGCCGCAGTTCGTCGTGGTTGCGCGCGGCATTGCGCTTTTCCGGCCCGTCGAACACCGGCGGGGTCGGGTGCGAGACCAAGGCATGCACCACGCCGTTCGGGGTGGTCACCGGCACGTCCCAATGCGACTTGGACGACAGCCGCAGCTGCGACCACACGTGGTCGTTGTAGAAGGATTTGCCGGTGCGCGGGTCGATCGGGCGCAGCGCGCCGGGCAGGGTGCTCCACTTCAGCAGCTGGAAACTGCGTACCTTGGCCGCGTCGATCGGGTAGCGCGACAGCACCAGCATGCCGTACTGGCCCGGGTGCAGGCCGTAGCCCCACGCATCGTTGCCGCGCGCGCGGCCGTCGCCGCCAATCTGGCCGTTGTTGTCCAGGTCCAGCCCGCTCTGCACGCCGGTATTGACCGGGGCCAGGTAGCGGTAGGCGTAGTGCAGCGGCTCGGCGCCGCCGGGCTGGGCGGTTTCCAGGTAGCGCTGCTGGAACAGGTCGGCCGCACGGTGCGCGTCGTCGTAGTCGAACTCGTTGAGCAGCACCAGGTCCGGACGCACCTGCTGCAGCACCGCGGCGATCTTGCGCGCGTGTTCGCTGTCGCCTTCCAGCTCGGCGATCAGCCCGCCGGTCTCGTCGTTGTACAGCGAGGTGTTGTAGGTGGCGATCCGCAGCGGCGCGGTGGGGGCTTCCGGCATGGCGGCGGTCTTGGCAGGGGACTGGGCGCAGGCGCTGCACAGCAGGGCCAGGGCAAGGATCAGGGGATGGGCGTTCATCGGCCTATTTTGCACCCGGACGCATTGCAATGCTGCGTCAACGCCCGTCCAGTTCGTCGTCGAAGGCGTGCCAGCGGCGGCCGTCGTAAGCCTCCAGCGGGCGGAAGCGGCGCTTGTAGTCCATCTTGCGGTGGTCGCGGATCCAATACCCCAGGTACAGGTGCGGCAGCTGCTCGCGACGGGCCCAGGCAATCTGCTGCAGGATGGCGAAGGTGCCCAGGCTGCGGTGGGCCTGGTCGGGGTCGAAGAACGTGTACACCGCCGACAGCCCCTGCGGGGTCACGTCGGTGACCGCCACCCCCAGCAGGGCGCCACGGCGGCCAGCCTCGGCGGGCGCACGCAGTTCCATGAAGCGGCCCTGCGCCCACTGGCCGATCAGGAACTGGTCGAACTCATGCGGGCCGTGTTCGTCCATGCCGCCCTGGGCATGCCGGTGGGTGAGGTAGCGGTGGTAGAGCGCGAACTGCTCTTCGGTCTGCTCGGCGGCCACGATCCGCACTTCCAGGTCGGCGTTGCGAGCCAGGCAGCGGCGCTGGCTGCGGTCCGGGGCGAAGCGCGCCACCGGCACACGCACCGACACGCAGGCGTGGCAGTTGGCGCAGTGCGGCCGGTACACCAGGTCGCCGGAACGGCGGAAGCCCCAGCTCAGCGCCATCGGGTAAAGCGTGCCCAGGCGCGCGTCCTGGGGATCGAGCACCAGGTCGCGCGCGGCCCGTTCCGGCCAGTAACCACAAGGGTGGTCACCGGTCTGGAACAGTCGCAGCTCGTCGTCGCGGTCGCCGTGTATTGCCATGCGCCCAGCATAGCGCCGGGGCGTCGCAGGGGGCGCGACTGTCTGCCAAATGAACATCGCCGGCCAGGCTGTCAACGCCGCCGCCGCCCGGGCGTTGTTACCGGTGTGGGTGCCACGCACCGCACGCCGATACCTTACGAACCGGAGTGATCCATGCGCAATCGCAAACCCCTTCTGCTGCTGGCCCTGCTGCTGTCCACCGGCGCTGCCGGCCTGGCGGTCGCCGCCGATGCGCCGACGCCCGCCGACCCGCCGGCCCGCCCCACGCTCGACACCAACGGCGATGGCGTCATCGACCGTGCCGAGGCGGCCAAGGCCCCGCRCCTGGCCGCGCAGTTCGACTCCCTGGACAAGAACAAGGATGGCAAGCTCTCGCGCGAGGAAATGCCGCGCTGGCACGGCAAGCGGCATGGGCGTGGCCCGGGTGGCGGCGGTGACAGGATGGCCAAGCTGGACACCAACAAGGATGGCCGCATCAGCCGCGAGGAAGCCAAGGCCGATCCGCGCCTGGCCGCCCGCTTCGACCAGATGGATGTCAACAAGGACGGCTACCTGGACAAGGCCGACCGCGAGCTGCGCATGAAGCAGCACCGTGACGCCTGGTTCGCCGCAGCCGATACCAACAAGGACGGCCAGCTGAGCAAGGCCGAGTTCGACGCCGCCAAGGGCCCGTTCGGTGGTCCGCGTGGGGGCCACGGCGATGGCAAGCACCGCGATGGCAAGCCGCCGATGCCGCCGAAGGCACCGGCCACCAAGTAAGCCGATCCACGGGTAAACACACAGCGCCGGTCATCGACCGGCGCTGTGTCGTTTCTACAGCCGACCGGTCTGCCGCAGGCTGTAGAGCACCAGGATCGCCACCCCCAGGGTGACCACCACGATCGCCGCGCGGCCGTACATCAGCTGGTACTTCCAGTTCGGTCCACGGCGGCCATGGCGGGCGGCATCGCGCGCCAGCATGGGCGCCATCACTTTCTGCAGCGGGAACAGGCACTGATAGTTCACTGCGCCCATGCCCGCCGCCATCGCAGTCAGCAGCAGCCAGACCGGTGCCTCCAGCACGCTCAGCATCAGCACCGACAGGCACATCACCAGCGCGGTGACGCTGCTGAGGACCACGAATGCGCGGACCTGCTCGCGCTCGCGCGGGGTTTCCGCGTAGGACAGCAGATAGCGCCCGCCAAGGTAGCTGCCGAGCATGCCGCCAAGCAGGCTGCCGACGACCGTGCCGATGCCCAACATCTGGCCGGGGGCGGCGGTCTGGCTGAGCGCGGCGCTCAACGAGCCCAGCGCGGTGCCGCCGGACAACGTGGCACCGCCGAGGCCCAGCTTGCTGGTGCCCAGTCCGGTGCCGAGCAGGATCGCGGCGCTGGCCGTGCCGGGGGCGGCGATGATCAGCACCGAGGCCAGGGTGGTGGCGAAGGCGGCGCTGGGGGCGCTGCTGCGGGCGAAGTCGCCGAAGCGGCGCAGCATCTCTTCGCGCACGCTGGCGCGGGCGCGCGACAGCCGCTTGCGTACCGCCGCGTCGCTGAGGCCCAGCAGCTCGGCCACCTGCTGCGAACTCTGGCCTTCGCGGTAGTACAGCAGCAGGGTTTCCCGGGCGTCTTCGGGCAGCGCCGAGATGATTTCCTCGGCCGCCAGTTCTTCTTCCACCCGCTGCATCCGCTCGGGCGCGGTCGGGCCGGGATCGGCGGCCATGTTGATCGCGATCTCGGCCGCTTCGCCGGACAGCGGTCGGCCGCGGTTGGCGCGCAGCCAGTCGCGGGCCAGGTTGCGGGTGATCTGGCGCAGCCAGGGCAGGAAGCTGGACGGGTTGTGCAGCTGGGTGAGCTGCTGCCAGGCCTTGATGAAGGCTTCCTGGGCGATGTCTTCGCTGGCCTGCACGTCACGGGTGATCGCCAGGGCGATCGCGGTGACGGTGTTCTGGCWGGCCAGCACGATGCGGCCATAGGACTGCGTGCAGCCCTTGGCGGCGGCGGGCAGGTCGCGTTCCAGGGTGGTGGTCAGCAGCAGCGTCATGGCGTCCTTCCCGGGGGTGAGCCGAGTATGACGACCGCAGCGACGGAATGTGACCGGGCAGTGCCGGCCGCTGGCCGGCTCCGCAGATACCCGCTCGCAGGTAGTGCCGGCCGCTGGCCGGCTCCGCAGATACCCGCCCGCAGGTAGTGCTGGCCGCTGGCCGGCTCTGCAGCTACCCGCCCGCAGGTAGTGCCGGCCGCTGGCCGGCTCCGCAGCTACCCGCCCGCAGAAGCAGCCGGCCAGCGGCCGGCACTACTTGGCGGGCTGGATTCTCACCCGGACTTCGTCATCTTCCGGCGGTGCGGGCTGGGCCGGGGCGGCGGCCGGGGCCGGCTGTACCACCGGGGCAGGGGCCACGGCGGGGGCGCTGCGGTGATGCATCACCACCACCATCGCCACGGCGGCGATGACCAGCAGCAGGCCGATCCGGATCCGCCAGGCCCAGTTGCGGCGCGGCGCGACCTCGCCCACCTGGTCGCGGAAAGCGAACTCGGCGGTGGGGTGGTCGCGGCGGGTGGTTTCCAGCAGGCGCGCATCGCGCAGGATTTCGCGCGCGCGCGGCTGGTCGTTGGCGTGCACCACCCACAGGGTCGGGTGGGTGGTGTTCTTGCTGGTGTCCAGGTAGCTGAACTGACTGCCGCGCTTGCTGTGGTACGAGCGCCCGTTGGTGATGCGCACTTCGATGCCGGCGTCGCGCAGCAGCTTGGCCACGCCTTCGACGGTCTCCACGCGCTGGCTGTTGAATATCTGTCTCATGTCAGTCCTTGGCCGGCACGGCGGCGGCCGCGTCACTGTCGGGCACGACGCGGATCAGGCCTTCCTGGGCGGTGCTGGCCACCAGCAGGCCGTCGCGGGTAAAGAACTGGCCACGCGCCAGCCCGCGCGAATCCTGCGCGCTGGGGCTGTCCAGCGAATACAGCAGCCAGTCGTCGGCGCGGAACGGACGGTGGAACCAGATCGCGTGGTCGAGCGAAGCCATCTGCACGTGCGGCTGGTAATAGCTGATGCCGTGCGGGAAGGTCGCGGTGCCGAGCAGGTGGAAGTCCGACGCGTAGGCCAGCAGCGCCTGGTGCAGCTCGGGCGCATCGCCCACGGTTTCATTCAGGCGCAGCCACACCTGGTGGTAGGGCGGGCGCTTGGGCGGATGAAGTTCGTCGCGCGGGTAGACATGGCGGAACTCGAACGGGCCGCCGCGCGAGAGCCAGCGCTGCACCTTGATCGGCAGCCGCTCGAGCACTTCCGGCGGCAGCGGACGGTTGGGTTCGATGTCTTCCGGCTGCGGCACTTCGGGCATCTTGTGCTGGTGCTCGGCCCCGGTCTCGGC
>NZ_JBFULB010000149.1:0-9360 GCF_056400545.1 Stenotrophomonas sp. P5_A8
GACGACAAATGCTCTGCCGTTGCCGTTGCCGTTGCACTGGCACTGGCAGTTGATCCTGCCTTGGCCTCAGCCCGCCGCAGGCGCAACCACCCCCACCCCATTGAGATAATCCAGACTCACCTGCAGCAACGCCCGCAACCCCACGTCCAGCGCCTTCTCATCCAGCAGGAACTTCGGCGAATGGTTGGCCGGCGCCGTAGCCGGATCGATGCCCACACTCGTGGACCCCACGAAGAAAAACATCCCCGGCACCTGCTGCGCGTACAGCGAAAAATCCTCCGCGCCCATCTGCAGCGGCGGCTCGTACACATTGTCCTTGCCCACCACCGCCTGCAGGCTCGGCAGCATCTTCGCCGTCAGCGCCGGATCGTTCACCGTCGCCGGATTGCCCTCGGACTCATAGATCTCCGTCACCGCCTTGGCCCCGTGCGCCGCCGCCGTGTGCTCGGCCACATTGCGCAGGTCCGCGAAAATCTGCTGCCGCATCCCCTCATCGAACGTGCGGATCGTCCCCACCATCTCCACCTCATCGGGAATGATGTTGTAGCGGATGCCGCCCTTGATCGCCCCGAAGGTCAGCACTGCCGGCTGCTTGGACAGGTTCGCCCGACGGCTCACGATCGTCTGCGCCGTGCCCACCAGATCGGCCGTCGCCACGATCGGATCCACCCCGTTCCACGGCGCCGAGCCATGCGTCTGCCGCCCGATCACCTTGATCCCGAACCGGTCCGAGGCTGCCATCAAGGGCCCACCGCGCACCGCGATCTGCCCCGCCGGCACGCTGGAGAACACATGCAGGCCGAACACCGCCTCCGGCTTGAAGTCCGCAAACAGCCCCTCCTTCAGCATCAACGACGCACCCCCCTCTTCCGGCGGCGGCGCCCCTTCCTCGGAGGGCTGGAAGATCAGCATCACTTCGCCTGGCAGGTTCTCGCGCATCTTCACCAGCGCATCGGCCACCCCCAGCAACGTGGCGGTATGCGCGTCGTGGCCGCAGGCGTGCATCACCCCGACCGGCTCGCCACGGTAGGTGCTGGTCACCTTGGAGGCGAACGGCAGCCCGGTCTGTTCGGTCACCGGCAGCGCGTCCATGTCCGCGCGCAGGGCGATGCGCGGACCCGGCTTTGCCCCCTTGATGACCACCACCACACCGTGATGGGCGATCCCGGTCTTCGGCTTGAGCCCCATCGCCCGCAACTGCTCGGCCACCTTCGCCGAGGTGCGCTCCTCGCGGTTGGACAGCTCCGGGTGCTGGTGGAAGTCGCGCCGCCAGTCGACCACCTTGGCGTGCAGGCGGGTCGCCGCGGCAGTCACTTCCGGGCGTTCGTCAGGGGTGGCCGCGGCCAGTGCGGGGCAGGCAAGCAGCAGGGCGGACAGCAGCAGCGACAGACGGGGCATCGAGGATCTCCACGGGTGTTCAGGGCGGACCAAACTGAATGTAGGCCATCAGCGCACTTGCTGCTGTAACTTTCTGCCCCCGCAGGCGTTGATCCGTGGAACCTGGCCGGTCACATCCGGTCTGACCGCCCGTCCCATCCGTCATGCATGAAAGCCCGCGCACCACGGGTATGCTTTGCACCAGCCAATCGGGCCCTGCCCTCCGCCAGCCTCAGGAGTTAGTTGAATGTCGCGTTTCTGGAAGATCGTGCTGCTGGTGGTCGCCGTACTGGTGATTGGCTTCATCGGCCTGCACCTGCTCAACGGTGGCAAGCACAAGGGTGAGGCGGGCGGCAGCGCTGCCGGCGCCGGCAAGGACGGCGACCAGCGCGACACCGGACCGGTCCCGGTCACCGTGGTCGACGCCATTCGCCAGGACGTGCCGGTGTATGCCAGCGCACTGGGCACCGTAGCGGCGATGAACACCGTCACCGTCAGCCCGCAGGTCGGCGGCCAGCTGATCAGCATCAACTTCAAGGAAGGCCAGGAAGTAAAGCAGGGCGACCTGCTCGCGCAGATCGACCCGCGCAGCCTGCAGGCCAGCTACGACGAGGCCGCCGCGGCCAAGCGCCAGAACCAGGCCCAGCTGGCCACCGCGCGCTCCAACTACCAGCGCTCCAATTCGCCGGAGTACCGCCAGTACGTGGCCAAGACCGACCTGGACACCCAGCGCAACCAGGTGGCGCAGTTCGAAAGCGCCGTGGCCGCCAACGAGGCCAGCATGCGCGCGGCCCAGGTGCAGCTGCAGTACACCCGCGTCACCGCGCCGATCACCGGCATCGCCGGCATCCGCGCGGTGGACGCCGGCAATGTCGTCAGTGCCGGCACCGCGCTGGTCACCCTGACCCAGATCCACCCGATCCACGTGGTGTTCAACCTGCCCGAGCGCCAGCTGCCGGATGTGCGCACCGCCCAGCAGGCCGGCCCGGTGACCATCGCCGCGCTGGACCGCAACGACTCGCACGTGCTCACCGACGGCGGCAAGCTGGACGTGGTGGACAACCAGATCAGCAGCGACAGCGGCACCTTCCGCGTGCGCGCCCTGTTCGACAACACCGACAACAGCCTGTGGCCGGGCCAGTTCGTCAACGTGCGGATGCAGCTGCGCACCATTGGCGGCGGCGTGGTCATCCCCACCCAGGCCGTGATGCGCGGCCCGGACGGCGAGTACGTCTACATCGTCAAGCCCGACAGCACCGTTGCCATGCAGACCGTCAAGAGCGGCGTGGAAGTGGGCGACAGCAACGTGCAGATCACCGACGGCCTCAAGGGCGGCGAGCGCGTCGTCAGCGAGGGCCAGTTCCGGCTCAAGCCGGGCAGCAAGGTCAACGCGCTCAAGCCGGGCGAGACCCCGGCCGCGCCGACCGAGGCCGAACTCAAGGCCGCCGCGCAACAGCAGGGTGCTGGTGGTGGCCGCCGTGGTGGCGGTCCGCGCTGAGCGCGCCTGCCTGACGTTCCCGACGCCGGCCGCCTTGCTGGCGTCTGCCCGTTCCAACGCCGCATGACGTAACAGCAAGGATCCGCCCGTGGGCTTTTCGACGATCTTCATCCGCCGCCCGATCGCCACCTCGCTGTTGATGGCGGGCCTGCTGCTGCTCGGCATCCTCGGCTACCGCCAGCTGCCGGTGTCGGCGCTGCCGGAGATCGACGCGCCCAGCCTGGTGGTGACCACCCAGTACCCCGGCGCCAACGCGGTCACCATGGCCTCGCTGGTGACCACCCCGCTGGAACGCCAGTTCGGGCAGATCTCCGGGTTGGAGATCATGACCTCCGATTCCTCGGCCGGTCTGTCCACGATCATCCTGCAGTTCTCGATGGACCGGGACATCGACATCGCCGCCCAGGACGTACAGGCCGCGATCCGCCAGGCCACCCTGCCCTCCTCGCTGCCCTACCAGCCGGTCTACAACCGGGTGAATCCGGCCGACGCGGCGATCGTCACCCTCAAGCTCACCTCCGACACGCGCCCGCTGCGCGATGTGAACAACTACGCCGACTCCATCCTCGCCCAGCGCCTGTCGCAGGTGCAGGGCGTGGGGCTGGTGTCCATCGCCGGCAACGTGCGCCCGGCCGTACGCATCCAGGTCAACCCGGCGCAGCTGTCCAACATGGGCCTGACCCTGGAAGAACTGCGCAGCGCGCTGACCCAGGCCAACGTCAACGCGCCCAAGGGCTCGCTCAACGGCAAGACCCAGTCCTACTCCATCGGCACCAATGACCAGCTGACCAGCGCCGCCGAGTACCGCGACACCATCATCAGCTACAAGAACGGCCGCCCGGTGCGGCTGTCGGACGTGGCCAACGTCATCGACGGGGTGGAGAACGACCAGCTCGCCGCCTGGGCCGATGGCAAGCCGGCGGTGCTGCTGGAAGTGCGCCGCCAGCCCGGCGCCAACATCGTGCAGACCGTCGAACGCATCCGCGCGCTGCTGCCGCAGCTGCAGAACGTGCTGCCGGCCGACGTGCACCTGGAGATCTTCTCCGACCGTACCGAGACCATCCGCGCCTCGGTGCATGAAGTGCAGTTCACCCTGATCCTCACCATCTGCCTGGTGGTCGCGGTGATCTTCGTGTTCCTGCGCCGGCTGTGGGCCACCATCATTCCCTCGGTGGCGGTACCGCTGTCGCTGGCCGGCACCTTCGGGGTGATGGCCTTTGCCGGCATGTCGCTGGACAACCTGTCGCTGATGGCGCTGGTGGTGGCCACCGGCTTCGTGGTCGACGATGCGATCGTGATGATCGAGAACATCGTGCGCTACATCGAACAGGGCAAGAGCGGCCCGGAAGCGGCCGAGATCGGCGCCCAGCAGATCGGCTTCACCGTGCTCTCGCTGACCATCTCGCTGGTGGCGGTGTTCCTGCCGCTGTTGCTGATGCCCGGCGTCACCGGCCGGTTGTTCCACGAGTTCGCCTGGGTGCTGAGCATCGCGGTGGTGCTGTCGATGCTGATCTCGCTGACGCTCACCCCGATGATGTGCGCCTACCTGCTCAAGCCCGATGCCCTGCCCGAAGGCGAGGACGCGCACGAGCGTGCCGCCGCGGCCGGCAAGGAAAACCTGTGGACGCGTACCGTGGGCGCGTACGAGCGCAGCCTGGACTGGGTGCTGGAGCACCAGCCGCTGACCCTGGCCGTGGCCGCCGGTGCCCTGGTGCTGACCGTGGTGCTGTACATCGTGATCCCCAAGGGCCTGCTGCCCGAGCAGGACACCGGCCTGATCACCGGCGTGGTCCAGGCCGACCAGAACATCGCCTTCCCGCAGATGGAGCAGCGCACCAAGGCCGTGGCCGAAGCGCTGCGCAAGGACCCGGCGGTGACCGGCGTGTCGGCCTTCATCGGCGCCGGCAGCATGAACCCCACGCTCAACCAGGGCCAGCTGTCGATCGTGCTCAAGCAGCGTGGCGACCGCGACGGACTGGATGAGATTCTGCCGCGCCTGCAGCACGCCGTGGCCGGCATCCCCGGCGTGGCGCTGTACCTCAAGCCGGTGCAGGACGTCACCCTGGACACCCGCGTGGCCGCCACCGAGTACCAGTACTCGCTGTCGGACGTGGACAGCGCGCAGGTTGCGCTGCAGGCCAACCGCCTGACCGAAGCGCTGCGCCAGCGCCCGGAGCTGGCCGACGTGGACAACAACCTGGCCAACCAGGGCCGCGCGCTGGAACTGAACATCGACCGCGACAAGGCCAGCGTGCTGGGCGTGCCGATGCAGACCATCGACGACACCCTGTACGACGCCTWCGGCCAGCGCCAGATCTCCACCATCTTCACCGAACTCAACCAATACCGCGTGGTGCTGGAAGTGGCGCCGGAGTTCCGCACCAGCACCGCGCTGATGCACCAGCTGGCGGTGGCCTCCAACGGGGCCGGCGCGCTGACCGGCAGCAACGCCACCAACTTCGGCCAGGTCACCTCGTCCAACTCGTCCACGGCCACCGGCATCGGCGCGCAGAACACCGGCATCCCGATCGGCGCCGGCAACATCATCCCGCTGGCCGCACTCGCCGAAAGCAAGGTCACCAGCACCCCGCTGGTGGTCAGCCACCAGCAACAGCTCCCGGCGGTGACCGTGTCGTTCAACATCGCCCCGGGCTATTCCCTGTCCGATGCGGTCAAGGCGATCGAAGAGACCAAGGACAGCCTGGACATGCCCACGCAGGTGCATGCGGAGTTCATCGGGAAGGCCGCCGAGTTCACCGGCAGCCAGACCGACGTGGTGTGGCTGCTGCTGGCCTCGCTGGTGCTGATCTACATCGTGCTGGGCGTGCTGTATGAGAGCTACATCCATCCGTTGACCATCATCTCCACCCTGCCGCCGGCCGGTGTCGGTGCGCTGCTGGCGCTGATGGTGTGCGGGTTGCCGTTGTCGGTGGACGGCATCGTCGGCATCGTGCTGCTGATCGGCATCGTCAAGAAGAACGGCATCATGATGGTCGACTTCGCCATCGAGGCGCGTCGCGCCGGTGCCAACGCGCACGATGCGATCCGCCGCGCCTGCCTGCTGCGCTTCCGCCCGATCATGATGACCACCGCTGCGGCCATGCTTGGCGCGCTGCCACTGGCACTGGGCACCGGCATCGGTTCGGAACTGCGCCGCCCGCTGGGCATCGCCATCGTCGGCGGCCTGCTGCTGTCCCAGCTGGTCACGCTGTACACCACGCCGGTGATCTACCTGTACATGGAGCGCTTCTCCGAGCGCCTGCGACTGCGCCGCGAACAGCGCGCGCTGCGCCACGCCAGCGCCCAGGACCGCGCATGAGCACGCCGTACCTGCGTGCCATGAGGATGCCGGCATGAACATCTCCGGCCCCTTCATCCGCCGCCCGATCGGCACCGCGCTGCTGGCCATCGGCCTGTTCGTGGTCGGCCTGTTCTGCTACCTGAAACTGGGCGTGTCGGCATTGCCGAACATCCAGATTCCGGTGATCTTCGTGCACGCCAGCCAGTCCGGCGCGGACGCCACCACCATGGCCTCCACGGTCACCGCACCGCTGGAACGCCACCTGGGCCAGCTGCCCGGCGTGGACCAGATGCGCTCCTCCAGTTCCGAAGGCAGCTCGCTGGTCTTCATGATCTTCCAGAGCGGGGTGGACATCGATTCGGCCGCGCTGGACGTGCAGACGGCGATCAATTCATCGCAGGCAGATCTGCCGTCCGGGCTCGGCTCGCCGATGTTCCAGAAGGCCAATCCCAACGATGATCCGGTCATCGCCATCGCGCTGACCTCGCAGACGCAGTCGGCCGATGAGCTCTACAACGTCGCCGATTCGCTGCTGGCCCAGCGCATCCGCCAGATCAGCGGGGTGTCCTCGGTCGACATCGCCGGTGCCTCCACCCCGGCGGTACGGGTGGACGTCAACCTGCGCCTGCTCAACGCGCTCAACCTCACCCCCGACGACCTGCGCAACGCGGTGCGCGCGGCCAACGTGACCTCGCCGACCGGCTTCCTCACCGACGGCAACACCACCACCGCGATCATCGCCAACGACTCGGTGGCGCGAGCGGCCGACTTCGCCAACCTGGTCATCAAGACCCAGGACGATGGCCGGGTGATCCGCCTCAAGGACGTGGCCAACGTCTACGACGGCCAGCAGGATGCGTACCAGGCCGCGTGGTTCGACCACAAGCCCGCCGTGGTGATGTATGTGTTCACCCGTGCCGGCGCCAACATCGTGGAGACCGTCGATCGGGTCAAGGCGCAGATTCCGATGCTGCGCGACTACCTGCAGCCTGGCACGGTGCTGACCCCGTTCTTCGACCGCACCCCGACCATCCGCTCGTCACTGCATGAAGTGCAGATCACCCTGCTGATCAGCCTGGCGATGGTGATCCTGACCATGGCGCTGTTCCTGCGCCGGTTGGCACCGACGCTGATCGCCGCGGTCACCGTGCCGCTGTCGCTGGCCGGTGCGGCACTGGTGATGTACGTGTTCGGCTTCACTTTGAACAACCTCAGCCTGCTGGCGCTGGTGATCGCGATCGGCTTTGTGGTCGACGATGCGATCGTGGTGATCGAAAACGTCATGCGCCACCTCGACGAGGGCATGACACGCATGCAGGCCGCGCTGACCGGCGCGCGCGAGATCGGCTTCACCATCGTCTCGATCACCGCCTCGCTGGTGGCGGTGTTCATCCCGCTGCTGTTCGCCAGCGGYATGGTCGGGGCGTTCTTCCGCGAGTTCACCATCACCCTGGTGGCGGCGATCGTGGTTTCCATGATCGTTTCGCTGACCCTGACCCCGGCGCTGTGCAGCCGCTTCCTCAGCGCGCACCCCGAGCCGGAGACGCCGTCGCGGATCGGTCGCTTCCTGGATGGCGTGCACGACCGCATGCTGCGCACCTATACGGTGTGCCTGGACTTCTCGCTGCGCCACGCAATGCTGCTCTCGCTCACCCCGATCCTGCTGATCGTGGCCACGGTGATGCTCGGCGGCGCGGTCAAGAAGGGCTCCTTCCCGGCCCAGGACACCGGCCTGATCTGGGGCCGCGCCAATTCCAGCGCCACCGTGTCCTTCGAGGACATGGTCAACCGCCAGCGCCGCATCACCGACATGCTGATGGCCGATCCGGCGGTGAAGACCGTCGGCGTGCGCCTGGGCAGCGGCCGCCAGGGCTCCAGCGCGCAGTTCAACATCCAGCTCAAGACGCGCAAGGAAGGCCGCAAGGAAACCACCGCGCTGGCGCTGGCGCGGTTGAGCGCCAAGGCCGACCGCTACCCCGACCTGCAGCTGCGCCTGCGCGCGATCCAGGATCTGCCCAGCGATGGTGGCGGCGGCAACAGCCAGGGTGCGCAGTACCGCGTGTCGCTGCAGGGCAATGATCTTGCCCAGCTGCAGGAATGGCTGCCCAAGGTGCAGGCGGCGTTGAAGAAGAACCCGATGCTGCGCGACGTCGGCACCGACGTGGATACCGCCGGCCTGCGCCAGAATGTGGTGATCGACCGCGCCAAGGCCGCGCGCCTGGGCGTGTCGGTCGGTGCCATCGACGGCGCGCTGTACGGCGCGTTCGGCCAGCGCCAGATCTCCACCATCTATTCGGACATCAACCAGTACAGCGTGGTGGTCAACGCCCTGCCCGAGCAGACCGCCACCCCGCGTGCACTGGATGAGATCCACGTGCGCGCCGGCAACGGCGAGATGATCCCGCTCACTGCCGTGGCCCACCAGGTGCCGGGGCTGGCCCCGCCGCAGATCACCCACGAAAACCAGTACACCACGATGGACCTGAGCTACAACCTGGCCCCGGGCGTAAGCACCGGCGAAGGCGAAGCCATCATCAAGGCCACCGTGGACGGCCTGCGCCTGCCCGGCGACATCCGCATCAGCGATGGCGGCGGCTTCAATGTGCAGCTCAACCCGAACTCGATGCTGATCCTGGTGCTGGCCGCGATCATCACCGTCTACCTGGTGCTGGGCATGCTGTACGAAAGCCTGGTGCACCCGGTGACCATCCTGTCCACGCTGCCGGCGGCGGGCGTGGGCGCGCTGCTGGCGCTGTTTGTGACCAATACCGAGCTGTCGGTGATCTCGATGATCGCGCTGGTACTGCTCATCGGCATCGTCAAGAAGAACGCGATCATGATGATCGACTTCGCCGTAGTGGCCCAGCGCGAGCACGGCAAGAGCCCGCGCGATGCGGTGCGCGAGGCCAGCATCGTGCGCTTCCGTCCGATCATGATGACCACCATGGTGGCGATCCTGGCGGCAGTGCCACTGGCGATCGGCTTGGGCGAAGGCTCCGAACTGCGCCGCCCGCTCGGCATCGCGATGATCGGCGGCCTGTTGTTCTCGCAGAGCCTCACCCTGCTCAGCACGCCGGCGCTGTACGTCATCTTCTCCTGCCTGCGCGAACGCTGGGTCAACCGTCGCGCACGCCGCCGCGAGAAGAAACTGCTCAAGCGCGCCAAGACCGCCTGACGGTAGTGC
>NZ_JBFULB010000150.1:0-9358 GCF_056400545.1 Stenotrophomonas sp. P5_A8
TGCGGACACCGACTTGATCGCTACCCCCTCCCGCTCGTTGAGCATCATCGGCGCTGGCCTGGCCGGCTCCCTGCTCGCCATCCTGCTGTCCCGCCAGGGCTGGCGGATCACCCTGTACGAACGCCGCGGCGACCCGCGCATCAGCGATTACGAGTCCGGCCGCTCGATCAACCTGGCCCTGGCCGAGCGCGGCCGCAACGCGTTGCGCCAAGCCGGTGTCGAAGACGCGGTCATGGCCAAGGCGGTGATGATGCGCGGGCGCATGATCCACCCGCGCCATGGCGAGCCGCAGCTGCAGCGCTATGGGCGCGACGACAGCGAAGTGATCTGGTCCATCCACCGCAAGGACCTCAACACCACCCTGCTGCAGCTGGCCGAAGATGCCGGAGCCAGCGTGCACTTCCATCGCCGTCTGCACACGGTCGATTTCGACGCCGGCTACGCACGCTTCATCGACGACCGCGACGACCAGCCGCACGACATCCGCTTCGATACCCTGATCGGCGCCGACGGTGCCGGCTCGGCACTGCGCGCGGCGATGAACCGCAAGCAGCCGCTGGACGAACGCATCGACTTCCTCGACCACTCCTACAAGGAGCTGGAGATCCCGCCCACCGCCGATGGCGGCTTCCGCATCGAGGCCAACGCCCTGCATATCTGGCCCCGTGGCCACTACATGTGCATCGCGCTGCCCAACGACGAAGGCACGTTCACCGTTACCCTGTTCCTGCCCAACAAGGGCGATCCCAGCTTTGCCACCACCACCACCGGGGCCGAAGCCGAAGCGCTGTTCGCACGTGACTTCCCCGATGCGCTGGCACTGATCCCCAACCTGCGCCGTGACTGGGAAGAACATCCGCCGGGCCTGCTCGGCACGCTGCACCTCACCCACTGGCACCTGCAGGGCCGCGCCGTGCTGCTCGGCGACGCCGCCCATGCGATGGTGCCCTTCCACGGCCAGGGCATGAACTGCGCGTTCGAAGACTGCGTGGCGCTGGCTGGCCACCTACTGCAACAGGACTCGCTGGGCGACGCCTTCGCCGCGTTCGAAGCGGATCGCAAGCCGAATGCCGAAGCCATCCAGCAGATGGCGCTGGAAAACTATCTGGAGATGCGCGACCGTGTCGCCGACCCGGCATTCCTGCTGCAGCGTGAGCTGGAACAGGCGCTGCAGGCGCGCTGGCCGACCCGTTTCGTGCCGCATTACACGATGGTGACCTTCCTGCACACGCCCTACGCGGTAGCGCTGGAGCGCACCGAACTGCAGCGGCGCATCCTGGAAGAGGCCACCGCCGGGCACGACAGCCTGGACCACATCGACTGGCCTGCACTGGAGCGCATCGTGCACACGCAGCTGCCCGTACTGGAGGGCGCACACTGATGGCAGACAGCTTCCTGTTCTACGACCTGGAAACCTTCGGCCAGGACCCGCGGCGCACCCGCGTCGCGCAGTTCGCTTCGATCCGCACCGATGCCGAGCTGAACATCATCGAGGCGCCGGTCAGCTTCTACGTCAAGCCGGCCGACGACCTGCTGCCCTCGCCGGTGGCCACGCTGATCACCGGCATCACCCCGCAGCACGCGCTTGCCACCGGCGTCAGCGAGGCCGAGGCGTTCTCGCGCATCAACGACCTGATGGCGCGACCGGGCACCTGCTCGCTGGGCTACAACACGCTGCGCTTCGATGATGAGTTCGTGCGCCACGGGCTGTTCCGCAATTTCTTCGATCCCTACGAGCGCGAGTGGCGCAACGGCAACTCGCGCTGGGACCTGCTGGACATGATGCGCCTGCTGCACGCGCTGCGCCCCGAAGGCGTGGTCTGGCCGCAACGCGAGGATGGTGCCACCTCGTTCAAGCTTGAGCACCTGGCCACCGCCAACAACGTGCGTCAGGGCGACGCACACGAGGCCCTGTCGGACGTGCACGCCACCATCGGCATGGCACGCCTGTTCAAGCAGGCCCAGCCGCGCCTGTGGGACTACGCGCTGAAGCTGCGCGACAAACGTTTCGTCGGCAGCCTGCTCGACGTCGATGCGATGCAGCCGGTGCTGCACATCTCGATGCGTTATCCCGCCCAGCGCATGTGCGCCGCACCGGTGCTGCCGCTGGCGCGTCACCCGTACATCAACAACCGCATCATCGTGTTCGACCTGGAGGGCGACATCGACGCACTGCTGGCGCTGCCGGCCGAAACCATCGCCGCGCGCCTGTACACCCGCGCGGCGGACCTGGCCGAAGGCGAACAGCGCGTACCGCTCAAGGAAGTACACGTCAACAAGGTGCCGGCGCTGGTCGCCTGGAACCACCTGCGCGCCGCCGACCATGCACGCCTCGGCCTGGACGTGGCCGCGATCGAGGCCAAGGCCGCACGCCTGCGCGAGCTCGCCCCGGCACTGGCCGAGAAGGTGCGGCAGGTATTCGGTGGCGAACGCGTGTTGCCGCCGAGCGATGTCGATGCGTCCCTGTACGACGGCTTCCTTGCCGATGGCGACAAGGCGCTGATGACCCGCATCCGCACCAGTCCCCCGACAGAACTGGCCAGCTTCGCCGAGCGCCTGCGCGATCCGCGCATGCCTGAACTGCTGTTCCGCTACCGGGCGCGCAATCATCTGCCGACCCTGGATGCGGCCGAGCGCACCCGCTGGAACGACTACCGTCGCCAGCGCCTGCTCGGGGATGCCGCACTGGGCGAGCAGAACCTGCCGCAGTTCCGGCAACAGCTGGACGCGCTGGCCACCGAACATGCCACCGACCCCGGCAAACTCGCCCTGCTGCAGCAGCTGCGCGATTGGGGCACCGACCTGGAGCAGAGCCTGTGAGCAGCTATTTCAGTCCGAAGAGCTTCACCTTCCTGCGCGGCCTGGCCCGCCACAACGACAAGACCTGGTTCAACGAACACAAGCCGCAATACGAAGAGCATGTGCGCCAGCCATTTCTGCGCCTGATCGCCGACCTGCAGCCGGACCTGGCGGCAGTGAGCGAACACTTCCGCGCCGATCCCCGTGGCGTGGGTGGCTCGCTGTTCCGCATCTATCGCGACGCGCGCTTCTCCAACGACAAGTCACCCTACAAGAGCTGGCAGGGCGCGCGCCTGTTCCATGAGCGCCGCAAGCAGGTACCCGCGCCGTCGTTCTACATCCACCTGCAGCCGGGCGAGAGTTTTGTGGGTGCCGGCCTGTGGCATCCCGAGCCGGCCACGCAGCGCAAGGTGCGGCATTTCATCGTCGACAACCCGGGCAGCTGGAAGGCCGCCGCGCACTCGCCGGTACTGCGGAAGAAGTTCGACTTCGAGCAAAGCGAGAAGCTGGTGCGCCCGCCGCGTGGCTTCGAGCCGGACTTCGAATTCATCGACGACCTCAAGCACCGCAACTGGGTGTTCTGGCGTTCGCTGGACGACGCCACCATGACCGGGCCGCGCCTGCGCCAGACCATCGCCGCCGACCTGGTCACCCTCGGTCCGTTCGTGGACTACCTGTGCGCCGCGCTGGACCTTGAATTCTGAGCACGATGGCAACCCCCTCCCCCCTTCCGCGGCGGCCACTGGGCCGCAGCGGCCTGCAGGTATCGCAGATCGCCCTGGGCTGCTCCGGGTTCTGGGGCAACCGGCGTTTCGCCGAAGCCGAGGCCGAACGCATCGTGCGGCGCGCGCTGGAGCGCGGGGTCAACCTGTTCGACACCGGCCACAATTACTCGGCCTTCAACGCCGAACCGCGGCTGGGCCGGATCCTGCAACGCGCCTTCGCCAACCATCCACGCGATGGCCTGGTGATCTCCAGCAAGGGCGGCACGCTGACCGGCCAGGCCGGGGTGAGCGGCGCCGAACAACGCGATTTCTCCCCGGAGGCGATCGAGCGCAGCTGCGCCGCCTCACTGCGCAACCTGCACTGCGATCATCTGGACATCTTCCAGCTGCACGGCATCGGCCTGGCGCAGATCAACGATGAACTGCTCAGCGCACTGGCCCGCATGCGTCGCAACGGCATGTTCCGCCTGCTCGGCATCAATACCCACACCGGCGCGACCATGCAGCATCTGGTCGACCACCCGGCGCTGTTCGATGTCGCGCTGATCGACTACAACGCGCTGCAGCAGGACCGCGAGCCGCTGATCACGGCCATGCACGATGCCGGCATCGGCGTGCTGGCCGGCACCGTATTGGCACAGGGCCATCTGCTCCCGGCACGGCCCCGCGTGCCGCGCCTGGCCGATGCCTGGTACCTGGCGCGCGCCTGGCTGAAACCGTCCAGCCGCCAGTTGATGCGTAGTGCACGCGACATGCAGCGCGCGGTGGCCGCGATACATTCACAGACCCCCGCGCAGACCGCGTTCGCCTATGTCCTGCAGCATCCTGGCATCGCCAGCGGCGTACTCGGGACCACCCGCGTGCGCAATCTGGAGCAGATCCTGGACACCCGGGTGGATGCGCTGCAGCCGGACGAACGCGCACGCCTGGTCGCCGCGTTCCAGCGTGGCGGCGGTTCGCCCAGCCAGTAGTGTTCACACCGGCTGACACGCACTGCGGCAAGCTCGGCGCAGTGCCTTTCGACGATGCGTGACGAATGAAGAAACTGCCCTGGTTGTTGCTGGCCCTGCTGCTGTTGCTGGCAGGCATCCTGTTCAGCGGCCCGTACCTGACCGTGCGCGGACTGGCCCAGGCCATCGAGGCGCGCGATACCGCCAAACTCGACCGCTACGTCGACTTCCCGATGCTGCGCGCCAACCTGCGCGCGCAGCTCAACGACTATGTGGTCCGTCGCGCCGGGCCGGACGTGCAGTCCAACCTGCTGGGCGCGCTGCTGCTCTCGGCGAGCGAGACGCTCACCGGCACCGCGGTGGATGCGATGGTGACCCCGACCGGGATCGGCGCGCTGATGGAAGGCCACACCCTGTGGAAACGCGCCAGCAACGACCTGGAAAGCAACGACCCCTACGCCGCGCCGCGCAAGCCGCGGCCGCTGCAGGGGGCCGAGCACCATTTCGAGTCGCTGTCGCGCTTCACCGCCACCACCCGTACCGCGCAGGGCGAGCCGGTGGTGTTCGTGCTGCAGCGGTCGGGCCTGCGCTGGAAGCTGGTGGATATCCGCCTGCCGCTGGGCAACGAAGAAGCCACCCCGCCGATGGTGTTGCCGGTCCGTTAGCCCCCCACCGTGGGTGGGAAGACCACGCGCCGATCAGCCGTCGTTGGCCACGCCATGCGGCACGTGCCCGGCCGCCACGCTCTGGTGCTGACGGGCGCTGTCGATGTTGTGCTGCGAATCGTCGAAGAAGATATCCGCCCCGAACGCTTCCAGGAACGGCCCCTTGTGGCGGCCGCCCAGGAACAGGGCCTCATCCAGGCGCACGCCCCACTCGCGCAGGGTGCGGATCACCCGCTCATGCGCCGGCGCCGAACGCGCGGTGACCAGCGCGGTACGGATCGGCGCATCCTCGCCGGACGGGAACACCGCCTGCAGCGTGTGCAGCGCCGAAAGGAAATTGCGGAACGGGCCGCCACTGAGCGGCTCGCGCGCGTTCTCGCGCTCGTGCCGGCCGAAAGCTTCCACGCCCTGCTCGCGCGAGATGCGCTCGCTCTCATCACCAAAGATCACCGCATCGCCATCGAAGGCGATGCGCAGCTGACCCAGCGGACGCCCCATGTCCACCTRCTCGGCCGCGGCGATCGTCTCGCCCGGTGGCTTGGGCAGGATGGTGGCGGCAGCGATGCCGTGCAGCAGCGCGCGGCGCACCGATTCGGGATTGGCCGACAGGAACAGATCGGTGCCGAACGGCTTCACGTACGGCCAGGTCGGTTCGCCGGCGGTGAACGTGGCGCGGATGATGCCCAGGCCGTAATGCTGGATCGAGTTGAAGATGCGCAGCCCGGTATCGGCCGAATTGCGCGAGAGCAGGATCACTTCCACCCGCGGCGACTCCGGCGACTGGCCCTGGTTGAGGGCCAGCAGCTTGCGCACCACCGGGAACGCCACGCCCGGGCGCAGCACGTCATCCTCGTGCTTGCGCTGGTACTCGGCGTAGGCATCCACGCCCTCGGCCTCGAACAGCGCGTGGCCTTCTTCCAGGTCGAACAGCGCGCGCGAGGTCACCGCGACGGTCAGCAGACGGGGGGTGTTGTCGCCCATGGCACTCAGCAATCCAATGCGGCCGCAGCGGCCGGCCAGCCATTGTCCCACAGTGCGCGGCCGCCACGGCCAGGCCGGCTCAGAACATGAACTGTTCGCTGAGGATACGGTCTTCCAGGTTGTGCTCCTGGTCGAACAACAAGGTCACCCGGCGCTCGCGCGACTCGCGGATGGTCACCTCGACCACGTCGCGGGTCTCGTGCGAATCGGCAGTGACGCTGACCGGGCGCTTGTAGGGATCCAGCACGCGGAAGCGCACTTCGGTATCGGCCTTGAGGATCGCACCGCGCCAGCGACGTGGGCGATACGGGGCCAGCGGCGTCAGCGCGATGGTGTGCGAGCCCAGCGGCAGGATCGGGCCATGCGCGGAATAGTTGTAGGCGGTGCTGCCCGCCGGCGTGGCCACCAGCACACCGTCGCCGATCAGCTCGGCCACGCGCTCCTGGCCGTTGAGGTCCACGCCGATATGCGCGGCCTGGCGGGTCTGGCGCAGCAGCGAGACGTCGTTGTAGGCCAGCGATCCGGTGCTGGTGCCTGATTCGGTCAGCGCCAGCATCTCCAGCGGCCGCAGGTGCGCCGGCTCGGCCGCGTCCAGCCGCGCCGGCAGGTCGTCGTCACGGAACTGGTTCATCAGGAATCCCACCGTGCCCAGCTTCATGCCGAACACCGGCTTGCCCAGCGCCGCGTAGCGATGCAGGGTCTGCAGCATGAAGCCATCGCCGCCCAGCGGGCACAGCACGTCGGCCTGCTCGGGCGTGCACGCGCCATAACGGGCCAGCATCGCGGCCAGGGCCTGCTGCGCGGCCTCGGTGTTGCTGGCCAGGAAGGCGATACGGGGGGTGTCGCTCATCGGTGGATCCGGGTGGGGTATGCCAGCAAGAGCATACCCGGTCGTGCCGGCCGCTGACCGGATACGCGTCCGCGCCGGCAGGTCCATGCGATTGCCAGCCAGCGGCCGGCACGACCGGAAACGAAAACGGCCCCGCGATTGCGGGGCCGTTTCCTTTTCACGCCACCGGGCAGCGCCCGGCGCTATCGCTTACGCGCCGTGTGCGGCCAATTGGCCCAGACGCTGGACGGCGACCGACACGGTCGGGTAGTCCAGCGTCTTCTGCTCGGCCAGTTCGGCCAGCATCGACAGCGTGAAGCGCAGGCTGCTGTCGTCGCGACCGATCCAGGCAGCGACCTTGGCTTCGGCGCTGGCACCCTTCATCGACAGCACCTGGGCAGCCAGGTTGCGGTGATGGGCAGCCAGCTCGTCGCGCAGCACGCCACGGGCCACGGCGTGCCAGCGGCCGTTGACCTCCAGCGCGTCGATCTGCTCGAACAGCCACGGCAGCTGCAGGGCGTCGCCCAGGCGGAAGTGGACCTTGGAGACGTCCACCGGCTTGAGCTTGCGGGTGCGGGCCAGTTCGATGATGTCGAACGCCGGTTCCAGGAACTGCAGTTCGGACAACTGCTGCGCCAGGGCCGGCGGCAGGCCCTTCTCCTTCCACTCGGCCACGCTGGCCTCGTAGGACGGACGCTGCGAATCGGGCAGCACGCCGGAGGCGACGCGGATGTCGTTGAAGGCCGCCTGGTAGCGGTTGACCGCCTCGGYGATGCCGGGCATGGCGCCCGGGCGCGACAGCAGCCAGCGTACGAACGAACGCTGCAGCTTCCAGATCACTTCCAGCGCGTCGATCTGCACCGACTCCGGCAGCGTGCCGTCGAGGGCGTCGATCTGTGCCCACAGCGCGCGCGCGTCCAGCGTTTCACGGCTGATCGTGTACGCCTTGGCGACCTCGGCCACGGTGCGGCCGGTGTCTTCCTGCATGCGCATCAGGAAGGTGGCGCCCATCCGGTTGATGGTCTGGTTGGTCACGGCCGTGGCGATGATTTCGCGCTTCAGGCGGTGACGCTCCATCGCATCGGCGTACTTCTTCTGCAGCGGCGTGGGGAAGTAGCGCTGCAGTTCCTTGGACAGGTACGGATCTTCCGGGATGTCCGATTCCAGCAGCTGCTGGAAGGCCACCAGCTTGGAATAGGACAGCAGCACCGACAGTTCCGGACGGGTCAGCCCCTGGCCACGTGCCTTGCGCGCGGACAGCTCGGCATCGGAGGGCAGGAACTCGATCTGGCGATCGAGCAGGCCCTGCTGCTCCAGCGTGCGGATGAAGTGCTGCTTGGAGCCCAGGCGCTTGACCGCCATCCGCTCCATCAGGCTCAGGGCCTGGTTCTGGCGGTAGTTGTCGTTGAGCACCAGCGCGGCCACTTCGTCGGTCATCGACGCCAGCAGCTTGTTGCGCTGTTCAACGGTCAGCTTCTTGGCCCGCACCACATCGTTGAGCAGGATCTTGATGTTGACTTCGTGGTCGGAGGTGTCCACACCGGCCGAGTTGTCGATGAAGTCGGTGTTGAGCAGCACGCCGGCCTGGGCAGCCTCGATGCGGCCCAGCTGGGTCATGCCCAGGTTGCCGCCCTCGCCCACCACCTTGCAGCGCAGCTCGCCACCGTTGACGCGCAGTGCGTTGTTGGCGCGGTCGCCGACATCGCTGTGCTGCTCGGTCGACGCCTTGACGTAGGTGCCGATGCCGCCGTTCCACAGCAGGTCCACCGGCGCCTTGAGGATGGCGCTCATCAGATCGTTGGGCGACATCGCCTTGACGGTGTCCTCCAGGCCCAGTGCCTCACGCACCTGCGGGGTGATCTCGATGGACTTCAGCGAGCGTGGGAAGATGCCACCGCCCTTGCTGATCAGCTTGGCGTCGTAGTCGGCCCAGCTCGAGCGCGGCACGGTGAAAAGACGCTCGCGTTCGACGAACGTGCTGGCCGCATCCGGATTCGGGTCCAGGAAGATGTGGCGGTGATCGAACGCGGCCACCAGGCGGATGTGGCGCGACAGCAGCATGCCGTTGCCGAACACGTCGCCGGACATGTCGCCGACGCCCACCGTGGTGAAGTCCTGGCTCTGGCTGTCACGGCCCAGCGCACGGAAGTGGCGCTTGACCGACTCCCACGCACCGCGTGCGGTGATGCCCATGCCCTTGTGGTCGTAACCCACCGAACCACCGGAGGCGAACGCATCGCCCATCCAGAAGCCATGCGCGATGGCCAGGCCATTGGCGATGTCGGAGAAGGTCGCAGTGCCCTTGTCGGCGGCCACCACCAGGTACGGGTCGTCCATGTCGTGGCGGACCACGTCCACCGGCGGCACGATCTTGTTGTTGACGATGTTGTCGGTGATGTCCAGCAGGCC
>NZ_JBFULB010000151.1:0-9262 GCF_056400545.1 Stenotrophomonas sp. P5_A8
TTTCACTGCTCGTGGACACAGGTTCGCTCGTGGGTTCGAGTGCCGCGTTTACTGACAGCACCATAAGCGGCATAGCGAGCGCGGCCAACGTGAGCAGCGGCAGCGCCATCACGCTCTCCAATTCCAGCATCACCGCGACGGGGGGCACTGAGTTTGACGGTGCGATCACCACGTTCGGCGGCGCGGTGACTGCGCTCAACGGCTCGGTCATCCGCGGAGAGGCGCACGGCCTGAGCATTCTGCACGCCAGTTCACTCGCCGTCGCCAGGCCTGGCGACGGCACGGTCATCATCGACGGATCGTCGGTGGTCGGCACCGCGGGCAGCGCGATCAACGTCCGCTCCGACGGGACCGGCCTGCTCGCCAGCACCGACATTTTCGTCCGTAACGGCGCCTCGCTCAGCGGCGGTGACGGCAACATCCTCACCGTCGAGCAAGGGTCTGCCACCGACCGCATCACCACGGCCAACCTCTTCGTGGAAGGCAGCGTGCTGGATGGCAACGTCCTGGTCGCCGCCGATGGCAGCGTTGGCAACGTTACCCTTTCCAACGGCGGTCGTATCAACGGCAGCTTCACTGGCGTCAACGCCGCTACCATCGATCAGGGCGGCTATTGGCAGCTCACGGGCAACAGTAGCGTCAACACGCTGACCGCGGCGACCGGCGGTGTAGTCGCGCTGGGCAACGGCACCGCGTTCAACACCCTGACCGTGAGCGGCAACTACACCGGCAACGGCGGCACGCTGCTGTTCAACACCGTGCTGGCCGGCGACGATGCCGCCTCGGACAAGCTGGTCATCGGCGGCGACAGCAGTGGCCAGACCAACGTGCGGGTCAACAACGTGGGTGGTGCCGGGGCGCAGACGGTCAACGGCATCGAGCTGATCACCGTGGCCGGTGCCTCCAACGGCCAGTTCGACTTGGCCGGACGTGCCGTGGGCGGGCAGTACGAATATTTCCTGTTCAAGAACGCAGGCAACTGGTACCTGCGCTCGCAGCTGCCGACGGCGCCGGACCCCTGCGATACCGATCCCACCCTGCCCGGCTGCGGCGGCCCCGTTGACCCGCCGGTGGATCCGCCGGTCGACCCGCCGGTGCCGGTGCTGCGTCCGGAAGGTGGGGCTTACCTGGCCAACCTGCAGGCCACCCAATCCATGTTCCGACTGGGCTACCACGACCGCCATGCCGGCCAGAACAGCGGCCGCGCCTGGGCGCGGGTGGATGGCTCGCGTACCGGCTTTGATGCGGTGAGCCAGCAGCTGGATGTGCAGGGCAACAGCCAGTCGCTCAGCGTCGGCGCCGATGTGTGGCGCAACGATGCGGGCAGCGGCGTAGGCGTGATGCTGTCCAGTGGCAATGCCACCAGCACCTCGACCAATGCGCTTACCGGCTACTACGCCCGCGGCAAGGTCAAGGGCGAAGCGCTGGGGGTGTACGGTACGTGGCGGGCGGGCAATGACGTCGATCCGTATGCCGGCTTCTACGTGGATGGTTCGGTGCAGCGTGCGCAGTTCCGTAACCGCGTGGAAGGCGTCGGGCTGGACGCCGAACGCTACGACAGCCGCGGCTGGCAGGGCGCGATTGAAACCGGCTACGCGTTCCGCGTGGGCGGTGCACAGGCCGGCGGGATCTTCCTGGAGCCGCAGTTGCAGGTGGGCTACAACCGCTGGGACGACCTGCGCCACACCGAGGCCAATGGCACGGTGGTGACCACGCAGGATGCCGATGGCTTGTATGGCCGCGTGGGTCTGCGTTTGTCCGGGGTGACGCGTTGGGGCGACGGCGCGGCCGATGTGCAGCCGTACGTCGCCGCCAATTGGCTGCACACCCGCGCCGAGTCGCAGGTGTGGATGGACGACGAGCGCGTGGACGCGCGCATTCCGCGCAGCCGCGCGGAAGTGAGTGCCGGTGMGTCGCTGAAGTTTGCCAACGGGCTCGGAGCCTGGGCGGGGTTGGCCCGGCAGCAGGCCAGTGGGTACCACCAGACCAGTGCCCAGCTGGGGATGAGTTACAGCTGGTGATGGGATGAGTTAGAGCTGGTGCTGGAATGGAGCCGCCCTTGGGCGGCTCTATTTTTGGGTCAATGCATGGATCCTGGGGGCTGGGGGTGGGCCAGCGCCCCTCTTGCCCCCACCAAATAGCGGTGGTAGCTTTGTAATTACAGCGTAATTATGAAGAGGCGCCCTATGGCTCGAGACTGGAACACGCTTGCGGATCGCCGCCAGGCAAGATTGCAGCGGGCCACCGATGCCGGGCTTGGGCGCCAGGTGCCCCATGCCGAGGTCACCCGACTCCTGCACACCGTGCTGGAACCCAGCGACCGGGTCTGCCTGGAGGGCAACAACCAGAAGCAGGCTGATTTCCTCGCCGAGTGCCTGGCCCAGCTCGACCCGGCCGAGATCCACGGCCTGCACATGGTCCAGTCCGTGTTGTCCCTGCCCTCGCATCTGGATGTCTTCGAGCGCGGCATCGCACAGCGCCTGGACTTCTCCTTCTCCGGTCCGCAGAGCGGACGACTGGCCAACCTGGTCGCCGAGGGCCGGATCGAGATCGGGGCGATCCACACCTATCTGGAACTTTTCGGCCGCTACTTCATCGACCTCACCCCGCAGGTCGCGTTGATCGCCGCCCAGGCCGCTGACCGCCACGGCAACCTCTACACCGGCCCCAACACCGAAGACACCCCCGTGATCGTCGAAGCCACCGCATTCCGTGGGGGCATCGTGATCGCCCAGGTCAACGAGATCGTCGACACCCTCCCCCGCGTGGATATCYCGGCCGATTGGGTCAACTTCGTCACCGAGGCGCCGCGCCCGAATTACATCGAGCCGCTGTTCACCCGCGACCCGGCCCAGATTTCCGAGATCCAGGTGCTGATGGCGATGATGGCCATCAAGGGCATCTACGCCGAGTACGGCGTGCAGCGCCTCAACCACGGCATCGGCTTCGATACCGCCGCGATCGAGCTGTTGCTCCCCACGTATGCCGAATCGCTGGGGTTGAAAGGCAAGATCGGTACGCACTGGGCGCTCAACCCGCACCCGGCGCTGATCCCGGCGATCGAGTCCGGCTTCGTGCAGTCGGTGCATTCGTTCGGCTCCGAGCTGGGCATGGAGCGCTACATCCAGGCGCGCTCGGATGTGTTCTTCACCGGCAGCGACGGCAGCATGCGCTCCAACCGCGCGTTCTCGCAGACCGCCGGCCTGTACGCGTGCGACATGTTCATCGGCTCCACGCTGCAGATCGATCTGCAGGGCAACAGTTCCACCGCCACCCGCRACCGCATCGCCGGCTTCGGTGGGGCGCCCAACATGGGCTCGGATGCACGTGGCCGTCGCCATGCCAGCCCGGCCTGGCTCAAGGCCGGCCAGGAAGCGGCCCTGCCCGGGCAGATGCCGCGCGGGCGCAAGCTGGTGGTGCAGATGGTAGAGACCTTCCGCGAGCACATGGCGCCGGCCTTCGTCGACCGTCTGGATGCCTGGGACCTGGCCGAGCGCGCGAACATGCCGCTGCCGCCGGTGATGATCTACGGCGATGACGTCACCCACGTGCTGACCGAAGAAGGCATCGCCAATCTGCTGCTGTGCCGCAGCCCGGAGGAACGCGAGCAGGCGATCCGCGGCGTGGCCGGCTACACGGCGGTCGGCCTGGGGCGCGACCGTGCCATGGTCGAGAACCTGCGCGACCGCGGCATCATCCGCCGCCCCGAAGACCTCGGCATCCGCACCCGCGATGCCAGCCGCGACCTGCTGGCGGCGCGCTCGGTCAAGGATCTCGTGCGCTGGTCCGGCGGGTTGTACAACMCGCCCAAACGCTTCCGCAACTGGTAAGGGGCACGCCATGGAAACCCTGCGTTATCGCTTCCCCGGGCAGCATGATCTCTCCGAGCGCGATCACCACGCGCTGGTCGGCGTGGTCGCCTCGGGCAATCTGGAAGTGCTGATCGAACCCACCCCGCTGGACGGTGCGATGGAGATCGAGGTGATCACCTCGGCCACCGGGTTCGACACCATCTGGCAGGCCGTGCTGGCCGATTTTGCCGCGCGCCATCCGCTGCGCAACGTGCGGCTGTCGATCAACGATGCCGGCGCCACCCCGGCGGTGGTCAGCCTGCGTCTGCAGCAGGCACTGGAAACGCTGCAGGAGGGAGACCCGTCGTGAGCAGTCACAGTTTCTACGAGGCCGATGCCCGCGAGCGCATCCACGGCTTGCTGGATACCGGCAGCTTCACCGAATTCGTCGGCCCCGGCCGGCGCATCATCAGTCCGCACCTGGCCCAGCTCGACCAGCCCGGCGCGTTCGATGACGGCATCGTGGTCGGCGCGGGCAGTTTGAACGGCCGCAGTGTCCTGATTGCCGCGCAGCAAGGCCAGTTCATGGGCGGCGGCGTGGGCGAAGTGCACGGCGCCAAGCTCACCGGCCTGCTCGAACGTGCCGTTGCGGTGCGCCCGGACGCGGTGCTGCTGCTGCTCGACAGTGGTGGCGTGCGCCTGCATGAGGCCAACGCCGGCCTGATCGCGATCTCCGAGATCATGCGCGCGGTGTTGGCCACGCGCGCGGCCGGGATTCCGGTGTTCGCGCTGATCGGCAGCGGCAACGGCGCGTTCGGTGGCATGGGCATCGTCGCCCGGTGCTGCACGGCGGTGGTGATGTCCGAGGAAGGCCGGCTGTCGCTGTCCGGCCCGGAAGTGATCGAGACCGTGCGCGGGGTGGAGGAGTTCGATGCGCGCGACCGCGCCCTGGTGTGGCGCGTGACCGGTGGCAAACACCGCTACCTGATCGGCGATGCCGTGCAGCTGGTGCCGGATCGCATCGAGGCGTTCGGCGACGCTGCAACGTCACTGATGGCTGCCCACACCGAGGCCGACGACCCGTTGCAGGCCCTCGAGCAGGCGCACGCCCGGCTTGGTGCGCGGATCGACGCCTACGGCAGTTGCCGCGATGGCCTGGACGTCTGGCGCCTGCAGGGCATCGCCGATCCCGAACAGCTGCCGTTGCTGGAGACCGCTGATTTCCTCGATGCGGTCAAGGACCGGAGCCTGCCATGGAACTGACCCCCCTGCTCGACGCGCTGTTCCCGCTCGGCCACGCGATCACCCGCAACGACGATGTGCTGGGCGGCACCGCCACCACTGCAGCGGGCGAGGTCACCGTGATCGGTACCGCCAACAAGCTGGAAGTCGGTGTCGATCACGCACTGACGCTGGCCGCTACCGTGCTCGCCAGTACCCGCGAGCATCCGCAACGGCCGATCGTGATGCTGGTCGATACCGCTGGCCAGCGGCTGGCGCGACGCGATGAAATGCTCGGCATCAACAGCTACTTCGCGCATCTGGCCCGCACGCTGGATCTGGCCCGCCGCCGCGGCGCTCCCCTGGTCAGCCTGGTCTATGGCGAGTCCGTGAGCGGCGGCTTCCTGTCGTTCGGGTTGATGGCCGACCGCATTTTCGCCCTGCCCGAAGCGCAGGTGCGCGTGATGGACCTGCGCGCGATGGCCCGCGTCACCAAACAACCGCTGGAGAAATTGCAGGCACTGAGCCAAAGCTCCCCGGTGTTCGCACCGGGCGTGGAGAACTACGTCAGCATGGGCGCGGTGGAGGCCGTCTGGGAGGGCGACCTCGCGCAGGCGCTGGTGGACGCGCTCAAGGCACCCATCACCGGCGATCAACGCCGCGCACGTGGCGCCGAGCGCGGCGGCCGCCGGTTGGCTGACGATGTCGCCGCTGCCGTGGCCGCAGGCGAGGCCTGAACCATGCGCCGGCACGACCTGGTCTGGCTCGATCCGCAGGCACCGTGGCAGGTGCTGACCGCGGGCGCGGAGGTGCGCCTGCGGGCGTGGGCCCAGGCGCGACTGCCGTTCGTGGTGGCGCGGCGCGACCCGGCCAGTGAGGGTGACCAGCTGCGGCTGGGCGTGCCGCTGCCACTGGCCGAGCAGCGCCAGCGGCTGTCGCTGCGCGTTGATCCGTCCGCCGTCCTGCGCAGCGCACCCCCGCCGCTGCTGGCCGAGGTTGCCGCGGATATCGGCCCGGCATGGCGTGAACGACTCCACGGCCTTGTCTCCGATACGGCCACCCTGCCCGCAGCCCCCCGCGTGTTCGGCAGCGCGGCATGGCAGCACCTGACCGGCCTGCCCTACCTGCACGACGGATCCGATCTGGATCTGCTCTGGGAGGTAGCCGACACCCGGCAGGCCGATGAGATCGTCGCCGTGCTGCACCCGCGTGAGCGGCAGCATCCCACGCGCCTGGACGGTGAGCTGCGCTTCCCGGGCGATCGCGCGGTCAACTGGCGCGAGTACGCCAGCGGCGCAAGGCGCCTGATGGTGAAGGGTGACGATGCGTGCTGGCTGGTGCCGCGCGAGGCGCTGGCCGCCTGGAAGGTCGCCGCATGAACGCCGTTCGCCAGCCCGTGCCTGCTACCGCAGCACCCTGCTCCGCCGACGCGCGTCGTCTCGGCCGCTTGGCCATCGCGAGCCTGCACGCCGAGCTCGCCTGCGCGCCCAAGCCCGGCCTGGTCACCCCCTTCAGTCGCGGCAGCCACAGTGACATGGATGCCGGCACGTTCCTGCGCAGTCTGTTCGCGCTGCGCGGTTACTTCGTCGCCATCGCGCAGGCCGGCGGCAACGATGCGCCGTTCGAGGCCCTGCGTTCGCTCGGCATCGCCGCCGAAGCCACGATGCTGCGCGCCACCGGCGGCATCAACACGCATCGCGGGGCGATCTTCAGCCTCGGGCTGCTGGTCGCGCAGTCTGCCCGCCTGCACGCCAAGTCTGCCCGCCTGCACGCCAACGGCGTGCGCGCGCCCTCGGGCGATGCGGTGTGTCGCGGTGTTGCCCAATGGCGATCGGCGCTGCTGGACGCCCCGCTGAACCCCGAGAGTCCCGGCCAGCGTGCCCGCCGCCGGCATGCCGTACCCGGTGTCCGCGAACAGGCCGCCGCCGGTTACCCGCTGCTGCGGGAACTGGCCCTGCCGACCCTGCAGCGTGTGCTGCGCACCACCCGGGACGCCGAGGCGGCGCAGGTGGAAACCCTGATGACGTTGATCGCCCACGTGGTCGATCTGAACCTGCTGCACCGTGGCGGTGAAGCCGGGCTGGCGTACGCGCAGCACCAGGCGCGCAGCTTTCTCGCGGAGGGCGGTGTCCAGCACCCGGCTTGGCGCGACCGCGTCAGCGCCATCGGCCACGCCTTCGAGCAACGTCGGCTCAGCCCGGGCGGCAGCGCCGACCTGCTGGCCTGCACCTGGTTCCTGCACCTGCAGGCGCGCGCATGAGCCTGGTCCTGCTCTGCCCGGGCCAGGGCGGCCAACACCCGGCGATGTTCGCGCGCGTTCGGGACGACGCGCGGGTACGCCCCATCCTCGCGCAGGCCAGCGACGTACTGGGCACGCCGGTGGAAGCACTTGCCGCCGAGGACGTGCGCTTCCGCAACACGTTCGCCCAACCCTTGGTCTGCGCCGCAGCGCTGGCGCACTGGGCCGCGTTGCGTGACCGGTTGCCGACGATTACCGCGGTTGCCGGTTACAGCGCCGGTGAGCTGGCCGCGCATGCGGTGGTCGGCAGCATCGACAGCGCGACCTGCCTGCACCTGGCCGCACGCCGCGCCGCACTGATGGACGCCGCCTCGCCGGCCGATGCCGGCCTGATCGCGGTGATCGGCCTGGACGCCCCCCAGATCACAGCACTGTGCGCCGGGCAAGCGGTGCATGTTGCCATCGTCAACGGCCCGGACCACGTGGTGCTGGGCGGCCTGCGCACCGGACTGGAGGCCGTCGCCGCCGCTGCCGCCCGTCAAGGCGCGCGCACGGTGTCTCTGCCGGTGGATGTCGCTGCACATACGCCGCTGCTGGCAAGCGCCGCGCAGGCGTTCGAGGGGGTGCTGCGTGACACCCCCCTGCAGGCACCGCGACTGCGCCTGCTGGCGGGCATCGACGGACGCAGCGTGGGCGATGTCGCGCGCGTGGTGCACACGCTGGCCGCGCAGATCGGACAGACCGTGCAGTGGCAGCAGGTGCTGGAACAGGCGGTCGAACGCGGCGGCAAGGTATTTCTCGAGCTGGGCCCGGGCTCGGCGCTGAGCCGCCGGGTGCGCGAGCTGCATCCGCAGCTGCAGGCACGCTCGGTGGAGGATTTCCGCACGCTGGAGGGCGTGCGGGAATGGGTGGGCGCCGCATGCGCACGCGCATGAGCGGCCACCCGAAGGTGTAACACCGGCAGTTCCCAGGTGGCGGGTCGCCATCATGCTGCACGCGTATCAAGTGTCTCGGGAGGGCGCATGAGTCCGCAAATCGCAACGATCATCGGCTTGGTGATCATGTTCATCGTGGCCACGGCCCTGCCCATCAACATGGGTGCCGTCGCCTTCGCGCTGGCCTTCATCATCGGCGGCCTGTTCGTCGGGATGGAGGGCAAGGAGGTCCTGGCCGGCTTCCCGGGTGACCTGTTCCTGACCCTGGTCGGCATCACCTACCTGTTCGCCATCGCGCAGAAGAACGGCACCATCGATCTGCTCGTGCATTGGGCGGTCAAGGCCGTACGCGGCCACATCGTCGCCATTCCGTGGGTGATGTTCGTGGTCACTGCGGTGCTGACCGCCTTCGGTGCGCTCGGCCCTGCGGCCGTGGCGATCATCGGCCCGGTGGCGCTGCGCTTTGCCAAGCAGTACCGGATCAACCCGCTGATGATGGGCCTGCTGGTGATCCATGGCGCGCAGGCCGGCGGCTTCTCGCCGATCAGCGTGTATGGCGGCATCACCAACCAGGTCGTGCAGAAGGCGGGGCTGGAAGTCACGGAAATGGCCGTGTTCCTGACCAGTCTGGGCTTCAACCTGCTGATGGGCATCATCTGCTTCTTCGCCTTCGGTGGGCTGGCGTTGATGCGCCGCGCGCCCACGGCGACCGCGCCGCTGGTGGCGGGCAGCCAGGCTTCCTCGCGTCAGTTCGCGATCGAAGGCCATGGCGCGCTGGTGTCGGCCGGTGGCGGCACGCTCTCCAATGATCCGGACGCACTGGATGACGTGCGCATCAACCGCGAGCGCGTGTTCACCCTGATCGGCCTGCTGGGCCTGGGCATCGCCGCCCTGTTCTACAACCTCAACGTCGGTCTGGTCTCGATCACCGTCGCGGTGGTGTTGGCGCTGCTCTCGCCCAACTCGCAGAAGGGCGCGGTGGATGGCATCAGCTGGTCGACCGTGCTGCTGATCAGCGGCGTGGTCACCTACGTGGCCGTCCTGCAGCAAGCCGGCGCGGTGGATTACATCGGGCA